>NZ_PQMX01000161.1:0-1648 GCF_004368385.1 Burkholderia sp. B10
GACGATCAGACCCAGATAAAGCGGACCCTGGAGCCAGCGGCTCATGAAGATCAGCGCGGGCAGCGGGCGCAGCGAGCGGCGGCCGGGGCCGGGCGAATGCGGGGCGGACATGGTGGCGGTGCGGGCGCGGGGCGCAGGTATCGGGGGTAACGATGAAACGCGATGAAACGGCGCGCTATTGTAACGCGTTGGCCGGCGCGGCTGCAGCGACGCGCCGACGGGGCGGGGACGGATCAGGCCGCGGCGCTCGGCGCGCGCTTCACGCGCAGGCTCGCGAGCACGATTCCGGTGACGACGCATGCGAGCGCGACGCCGTGCGCGAGCGTCGGGCGCTCGCCGAGGAACGCGATCCCGTAGGCGGCGGCCGCGACCGGCAGCACCGCGCTGAACACGCCCGCGAGGCTGCCCGGCACGTGGCGGATGCCCTTCATCCACAGCCAGAACGAGAAGATGCTGGCCGACAGCCCGTACCAGACGACGAGCCCCCACGTGCCGGCCGGCACGCTCGCATAATCGAAATGCCACAGCGCGCCGGCGCCGAGCGGCAGCATCAGGAACAGGCCGAACAGGTGCGTGTAGGCGCAGATGTCGATCGGGGCGAGCGTCTGCGTGAGCCGACGCGACAGGATCACGTAGATCGATTCGCAGCACACCGCGCCGAGCATCAGCAGGTTGCCGGTGAGCGAGCCGGCGGAGGCGCTGCCTGCGTTGCCGGAGTTGCCGTTCGCGAGGTTGATCGTCACGACGCCGGCGATGGCGAGCGCGATCGATACGAGCGCACGGCCGTTCGGTTTTTCGCGCAGGATCAGCCAGGCGAACAGCGCGACGATCGCGGGAATCGTGCTGGTGATCACGCCGGCGGCGACCGCGCTCGTGCGCTGCACGCCGTTGAGCATCAGCAGCGTGAACATGAAGGTGCCGAAGAATGCCTGCAGAAACAGGTTCAGCCATTCGGCGCGGCGCACCGCGCGCATCTTCACGGGGCTGAACAGCGGCCACAGCACGGCGATCGCGATCACGAAGCGCAGCGTGGCGAGAATGGCGACCGGAACGAACACGACGATGGATTTGCCGATACCGACGTTGCTGCCGACGAGCAGCATCGACAGGATCAGGAAGAAGGCGTAGCGATTCAAGCTGGAGTCCGGGGGGCGAGTTCAGTTAGGATTGTAGGGTCGCGTTTGTAACAGCGTAAAGCGGCCGTCCGCTACGCAGTGCACGTGTGTGCTGCGCACGGCCGCGTAAGTGATGGGTAAGTTCGAACGCTTATCGTGGAAACCGCCGGGCTGCACGCGCGTCGCCGTTTGACGTGGTGCGGCGCAGCATCGTGCGCAGCCTCCTCCGGGCCGCGCGCGGGTGAGTGGGAGACAGCGGCGCGCAAGCGCCGGCCAAGACGCGGCGCGCACGATCGCGCCGCCATGCAGAGGATTCATGTTCACCAAGGGGTAGTCGATGTCTGCGATTGAATCGGTTCTTCACGAAACCCGTCAGTTTGCGCCGCCCGCGGCGCTCGAGAAGACGGCGACCATTTCCGGCATGCCGGCCTACCGTGCGCTCGTCGCCGAGGCCGAGCAGGACTACGAGGGCTTCTGGGCGCGTCTCGCGCGCGAGAACCTGAGCTGGCACAAGCCGTTCACCAAGGTGCTCG
>NZ_PQMX01000162.1:0-1643 GCF_004368385.1 Burkholderia sp. B10
GCCTCGCCCGTCGTGTCGTCCGGCCGGCCGACCACGGCCGCTTCCGCCACCAGCTCGTGCGACACCAGCGCCGACTCGATCTCCATCGTGCCGAGCCGGTGGCCCGACACGTTCAGCACGTCGTCGATGCGCCCCATGATCGTGAAGTAACCGGTGTCCTTGTCGCGCACCGTGCCGTCGCCCGCCAGATACAGCCCGCCGCCGAGCTCCTCAGGGTAGTAGCTCTTCTTGAAGCGCTCCGGGTCGCCCCAGATCGTGCGGATCATCGACGGCCACGGACGCTTGACCACCAGGATCCCGCCTTGCCCGTTGGGCACGTCCTGGCCCGTCTCGTCGACCACCGCGGCCATGATCCCCGGCAGCGGCAGCGTGCACGAACCGGGCACCGTCGGCGTCGCGCCCGGCAGCGGCGTGATCATGTGGCCGCCGGTTTCGGTTTGCCACCAGGTGTCGACGATCGGGCAGCGCTCGCCGCCCACGTGCTTGTGATACCACATCCACGCGTCCGGATTGATCGGCTCGCCGACCGTGCCGATGATGCGCAGGCTCGACAGGTCGTAGCTCTTCGGGTGGACCTTGTCGTCGGCGTCGGCGGCCTTGATCAGCGAACGGATCGCGGTCGGCGCGGTATAGAACACGCTGACCTTGTGGTCGGCGATCATCTTCCAGAAGCGCCCGGCGTCCGGGTAGGTCGGCACGCCCTCGAACACGACCTGCGTGCCGCCGCATGCGAGCGGCCCGTAGGTGATGTACGTGTGGCCGGTGACCCAGCCGATGTCGGCCGTACACCAGAACACGTCGTCGGGCTTCCAGTCGAAGGTCCACTTCATCGTCTGCGCGGCCCACAGCAGGTAGCCGCCGGTGCTGTGCTGCACACCCTTGGGCTTCCCGGTCGAGCCGGAGGTGTAGAGAATGAACAGCGGATGCTCGGCGCCGACCCATTCTGGCGGGCAGTGGTCGGACTCGGCGTCGGCGAGCTCGTGCATCCACAGATCGCGCCCGGCATGCCAGTCGATCTTGCCGCCGGTGCGGCGATAGACGATCACGCTCTTGACCGCGTCGCAGCCGCCCATCGCGATCGCTTCGTCGGCGATGCTCTTGAGCGGGAGCGTCTTGCCGCCGCGCGCCTGCTCGTCGGCGGTGATCAGCGCGACCGCGCCGACGTCGACGAGCCGTTCGTTCAGCGATTTGGCGGAGAAGCCGCCGAACACGACCGAGTGCGTGGCGCCGATGCGCGCGCAGGCCTGCATCGCGACGATGCCTTCGATCGACATCGGGATGTAGATGACGACGCGATCGCCCTTGCCGATGCCGCGTTTTTTCAGCGCATTGGCGAAGCGCGACACGCGCGCGAGCAGCTCGGCGTAGGTGACGCGCGTGACGGTGCCGTCGTCGGCCTCGAAGATCACGGCGACGCGCTGGCCGTTGCCGGCTTCGACGTGACGGTCGAGGCAGTTGTACGACGCGTTGAGCTCGCCGTCGTCGAACCACGTGCAGAACGGCGCGTTGCTCTCGTCGAGCACCTTGGTGAACGGCTTGTGCCAGCTCAGGTTCTCGCGCGCGAGACGCGCCCAGAAGCCCTCGTAGTCCTGCTCGGCCTCGGCGACGAGCGCACGGTAGGCCGGCATGCCGGAAATGGTCGC
>NZ_PQMX01000163.1:0-1618 GCF_004368385.1 Burkholderia sp. B10
ATGGGATGCGCGAGCAAGCCGATATTTTGGTGTCGGAGGCGTGCGCTGGCTCGATGCCGGTTCGCGGTTTGTGTTGAACGGACATCCCCGCCACGAAGGCGGTGATGCGAAGAAGCGAGAGTTTCTGGTGATCGAGGCACGTTGGTTCATCGAGAACAATGTGCCGATTGGCCAGCAGACGGCCGAGTTTCCGCAGAGCCTTCGCGCAACGCTGGCCGAGCAGCAGGCGATCCACAGTGAGCGCTTTAAGACGCCTGGACATGCTGCGGATGGTTCAGCCGGATTTTTCGTGATCGAAGTCGAGGCGCAACCCACGGCAGTCGAATACCGGAGTCCGCTGGATCATCCGAAGCCGATCATGTCGATCGAACACGCGCTTGTCGTGACGCCCGATGGCGCCGAAGCATGGACGAACGACCGGAATCAGATCAGGGTGCATTTCGCATGGGACCGCAAGAATCCACCAGACGCTTTCACCTCCTCGCCATTGCTGTCATCGCTTCAATCGGATACTGGGAACGGTTATGGAGCGGTTCATGTTCCGAGGGCGCGGGAATGGGTCATCGTCGGCTACTGGAACGGCGACTGTGACAAGCCGTTCGTATTAGGGCGTATCAACGGAGGCGCAACCCCATCGCCATGGCATTCAAACGCATTGTTGTCCGGGTTTAAGTCCGAGGGATTCGGAAAGACAGGAGCATACAACTCCTTTGTCCACGACGATTCCACTAATCAAGGCGGCACACGCCTGGTCAGCTACACCGGCAAGAGCTATGCGGCGCTGACGCAGGGCTACCTGATCAAGCATGAGGGCAACACGCGCGGGAAGTATCTGGGCGCCGGTTTCATCCTGCACGCCGACGAGTTCGGTGCAGTTCGCGCCAGCAAGGGATTGTCCATCAGTGCGCATTCGAAATCCTACGACGACGAACAGATGGGCGTGGATGAGGCGCGGTCGCAGTTGCAGCAGGCGGGGATGTTGGTCGAATCGCTATCTAGCGCAAGCACAACCGCTCAGGCGGAATCGCTGCAAACCGGACAGGATGCGCTAAAAGCGTTGTCGAAGGACATCCAGCACCCAGTGTCGGGCGATACGTCGGGTGGCGTGACTGCAGGTGGCGGTACCGGCAGCGCCAACGGATTTTCGCAGCCGAACATATTGGTATCGACGCCGAAGGACATCGCTTTGGTTGCGGACAACTCGACGCATATCGTGGCCGAGAAAGAGATCAACGTCGTCAGCAACGAGAACACGTATATGGCGACCGGCAAGTCGCTCGTCGTGGCGGCTGCGGAAAAGGTGAGCTTCTTCGCCCAGAAGCTCGGAGCGTTCTTTGTGACGGCTAAAGGTCCGATCAAACTGTCGGCCAACACGGATGACGTGAACGTCAATGCCGGTAAAGATGTGACCGTGAAGGCCAAGCGTATTGTGCTCGATGCCGATGAAATCATCATCAAGGCGGGCGGTTCGTACACCCGGTGGGTCGCTGCTGGCATTGAAGACGGCACGCAAGGTCCGCGCACGATCAAATCGGCGTCGCTCAGCCGTCAGGGGCCGAGCTCGATTGCGCAGCATATGAACAGTCTGCCGCAAGCCAAGTTCAACGATCCGTATGTG
>NZ_PQMX01000164.1:0-1528 GCF_004368385.1 Burkholderia sp. B10
ACGGATGAAATGCACAAGTCCCGCACCGCGCTTCGCTCGTTCGCTATGTTCGCGCCTGCGGCCACCGTATCGGCGCGCTGTCTGATTTGGGGCGCGACTGTTTCCACCGGTTAAACAGTCTCTGATAGGTTCGCTCAGACTGCTCGGCCACGGCTCGCTCTTGCTGACGCACACTCTTCAGACTGTAGGCCGCAGCCGAACCTTTGCGCGGGCCATGCTGCGCCGGCATTCCAGCCTGCAGTTCCAGCGCACGCAGTTTGTGCGCAGTCAACGCCGGGCGATCCCACGCGAACGGTTCACCGCGTGTCAGCACATACCATACGATTACTGCGAGTTTGCGAGCAGTCGCGACGGCGGCAATTTGCTGGCCGCGGCGATCGCGCACGCGCAGGAAGAAGGCGCGCAGCGGCCCGGGCGCTTGCGTTGCACCCCAAGCGGCTTCGACCAGCATCGCCCGAGCATAAGAGCGCCCGCGCTTGGTGATGTGACCATGCCTGGCCGGTGCCGGACCGGATTGATAGACTGATGGATTGAGACCGAAGTAGCTCACCAACTTCTCCGGATTCGGAAACCGCGCGATGTCGCCGATGGCCGATAGCAGTCCGATCGCCACTGTGGTGTTCACGCCAGTGATCGTTAGCATCACGCGCAATCGCGCATCGTCGATGGTCGCTTGCGCGAGCGCTTGCTCCACCTCGCGCAGATCGTCGCCGAGGCGGTCCAGTTCGCGCAGTCGCTGCTCAACACCCAGTCGTTCATCCAGTGGCAGCGGTTGAACACCGAGCCACGCACGCCCCTTCTTGCCAAAAAGATCGGTGGCGGGACACCGCTCGATCAGGTGTGCAATCAGGACTGCGTGAATCTCGTTCTTCAGCCGTGTACGTTGCCGCACCAGCTGTGAGCGGCGCGCGATCTGTCGACGCAACGCCAGCGTGTGCTCGTCCGGCATCCATACTTCCGGCAGAAAACCGCTCGCATACAGCTGTGCCAGCACGGCTGCATCGATCTTGTCCGTCTTGACGCGAGCCTCCGCGATCAGCCTAACTTGCAGCGGATTGGCAATCGCCACACGCGCGACATGCGCGCGCAAGACGTTGACGATGGCAGTGGTATTGCCGGTCGCTTCGAGTACCACATGATCGGTGGCACGCAGCTTTGCCGCAAAGCGCTCCAGTTCATCGCGTCGCAACCCGGTGCGGCCGCCTGCATGCAGCGTGCCATCCTCCAGGTACGCGATCTCGGCCACGGAGCGCGACACATCTAACCCTACGATTCGCATAACCGTCTCCCGTTTCAGATCACTGTTGGGAGCCGGTGGGACAGCACGACAACTACGGATTCGCGCTCGCAGCGCAACCGGGCGGGTCGCAGGGGCGGCCAACTACTAACACGAGCTCGCGGCTCATCGTATAGGAACGGCCTGCCCACCCGAAGTGCTCCCCAGTGCCCCATGTCCCGGATGGTCACACCATACGCTCAAACCGCTCGGCGCGGGAACGCGAGGCACCGGCTATATCATGCCGGTTAC
>NZ_PQMX01000165.1:0-1518 GCF_004368385.1 Burkholderia sp. B10
GCCTTCGCGTAGTACAGCGCCTCGTCGGCCGCCTTGATCAGCGCACCCGGGTCTCCATCCTGACCGGGCGTCGAGCTCGCCATGCCGATGCTGGCGGTGACGCGCCCATATTCGCTGCCGACGTGCTCCAGTGCCAGGTCATGGATCGCCCCGCGAATGCGCTCGGCAATCTCGATCGCGCCCTGCCGGGGCGTATCGGGGAGCAACACCACAAATTCTTCTCCGCCGTAGCGGGCCGCAGTATCGGCTGGCCGGCGGATGTTTTCGCCAATGCAGCGCGCGACGGCCGCCAGCGCGTCGTCGCCGGCTTGATGGCCGTAGGTGTCGTTAAAGGCCTTGAAGCGGTCAACATCGACGAACAGCAGCGAGAACACGGAGTGCGCGCGCTGCGCGCGGCGCCATTCCCGCTCCAGCACTTCGCCGAAGCTGCGGCGGTTATTCAGGCCCGTCAGCCCGTCTGTGCGGGCGAGCAGTACCAATTCCGATTCCGCGCGCATCCGGCGGCGCAGTTGCTTGCTGAGGACCATGGACAGCACAATGAACGCCGCACCGAAGGTGCCCACCAGCGCACCGATCGCCACGGCGCGCTGCCACCACGCCGCATAGATGTCCTGTTCAGCCTCCGCCACCATGATGATCAGCGGCAGCTCCGGTAGGTGTTTGAAGTAGTAGAGCCGGCGCACGCCGTCGATCGACGCGGTCTCTGAAAACACGCCCTCCCGAGCGGACATGAACCGTCGGAATGTCGACGCTTGGCTGATGTCGCGGCCGACGATGCCGTCCGTGAAGGGCTGACGCATCACCATGATGCCGTCCGTTCCGATCAGCGAGATCGAACCGTGCTGCCCGAGCGACAGGCCGGCAAACAAGTGGTGGAAGTATTCGAGGTTGAGGCCAATCAGCGCGATGCCGGCAAACGAGCCATCCGGATTCGAGATACGCCGCGACAGCGCCATGCTGGGCGTGCCGGCACTCAGCCGTGAGATGAACGGATCGCTGATATACAGTCCTACGTCAGCATTATCGCGATGGACCGTGAAGTACTTACGGTCCGCGAAATTGCCCTGGCGCGGCACATCGTGGGCCGAATCTAGGACGATGTTGCCGTCGGCATCGAGCACCAGCTGCGAACCGATAAAGGCGGCACTCATCGCGTGATCGAATAGCACGGCACGCCGCAGCGCGGGCGCCGCGGCCATCACATCGGGCCGCTGCAGCCCGTGGGCAAGCGCCTGCAGCGACAGGTCGTACAGCTCGAAGTTGCGTTCGATGTCGCGCTCGGCCATCAGACCGAGATTGCGCGCGCTTTCGCTGGCGCGCTCCAGCGCGTCGTGGCGGCTTTGGAACAACTGCAACACGCATAGGCCCATCAGCGCGCAGGCGATCACGACGCCGATTGCCACGATCAGGTAGGGGGCTGTTGTTCGCCGGTGCATCGGTCGCCTCGCTGCATTTTTGGTGCGCCGGGCCCCGACGCCTGCTTTCCGGATACTAAAAAGCCGCGCTCGCCTTGGCAAG
>NZ_PQMX01000166.1:0-1465 GCF_004368385.1 Burkholderia sp. B10
CTTGGGCACTTGGGCACTTGGGCACTTGGGCACTTGGGCACTTGGGCACTTGGGCGCTTGGGCGCTTGGGCGCTTGGGCGCTTGGGCGCTTGGGCGCTTGGGCGCTTGGCGCTTGGCGCTTGGCGCTTGGCGCTTGGCGCTTGGCGCTTGGCGGTCGGCGGTCGGCGGTCGGCGGTCGGCGGTCGGCGGTCGGCGGTCGGCTGTCGGCTGTCGGCTGTCGGCTGTCGGCTGTCGGCTGTCGGCTGTCGATGGTCGACGATTGCGCGACCGTTGGTCGTCTCGGTCATCCCGGCCGTCAGCCGGCCCCATGTCCGCCGTCAATCGACCGTCAACCAGCCCTCACCCAGCCGTTTCACGCAGCTCGTCGCGCACGACTTCCCACAGCGCCCGAACCAGCTTCTGGCGCGGGTCGTCGCCCTGCAGCGCGAGCTTGTCGCAGTAGAGGCGGATATCCATCGTCAGCGTGAACGGATGCGTGCCGCCGCGCGCCGAGCGGTCGAGGCGGATCAGGCTGCCGCTCGCGATCGCGTCCTCGACCGCGCTGTGCGGCAGGAACGCGACGCCGTGGCCCGCGAGCGCCATCGCCTTCAGCCCTTCGGCCATGTCGGTTTCGTACACGCGATCGAGGAACAGCGGCGTCGGCGCATTCGCCACGATCACTTCGGTCATCCGGCCGAGATACGCGTTCGGCGTATACGACAGGTACGGCACGCGCGCCTCGGCGGTGCCCGGCAGCGTGTAGCGCGGCCGGCCCGCGCGCGCCGGCGCGGAAAACGCGCTGATCGGCTCGCTGCCGAGCACCAGCATGTCGTAGCGCGCCGGATCGAGCGCGACCGGGTGGCTCGGATGGTGATAGCCCATCACGAGATCGCAGCCGCCTTCGACGAGCGACAGCACCGCGTCGTGCACGTTCAGCGCGCGCAGCCGCGTGTGGACCTGCCCCATCTTCGCCTCGATCCGCTGCAGCCAGCGCGGGAAATACGTGAGCGACAGCGTGTGCGGCACCGCGAACTCGATCGTGGGCACCGGCGCGCCGACGTGACCGCGCAGCAGCGTGCGCGCCTCGTGCGCCTGCGACAGCATCGTCAGCGCCTGTTCGTAGAAGATCTGGCCGGCTTGCGTGAGCCGCGTCGGATAGACCGAGCGGTCGATCAGCTCGGTCGCGAGCCACGCCTCGAGCGCCTGGATGCGCCGCGAGAAAGCCGGCTGCGACACGTGGCGCAACTCGGCCGACCGGCTAAAGCTGCGCGTTTCCGCGAGCGAAACGAAGTCTTCGAGCCATTTCAGTTCCATGCGGATCGGGCGCGGCGGGCGGCGGGTCGGGGAGAAGCGAGCATTCTACCGGCCGCCGGCCGCACTCGGCCGCAGTCGGTCGCACGCGGCCGGACGCCGCCACGCTCGGCCCGACCGGTTCGGCCGGCCCCGGCCCGCGCCGATGGTAAAATGCCGGATTCTCCTCCCCTCG
>NZ_PQMX01000167.1:0-1445 GCF_004368385.1 Burkholderia sp. B10
CCCCAAGCCCGCACCGTGCCCAGATGCGATCGCCATCCATGGCCAGTACGCCACGCCTGCCGCCGCAAAATCCTGTACATTGCGAGCCTTGTTCAGCCAGCTAGCCGGATCCATCGCCGTGGCCCTGTTTTCCTCCGCCCGCCCGCCCAGAACCATTCTCGTTGCCGCACCGCGCCGGATCGGCGACGTGCTGCTGACGACGCCGCTCGTGCGTTCGCTGAAGGCGCGCTGGCCCGACGCGCAAATCGACATGCTGGTGTTTCGCGGCACCGAAGGCGTGCTGGAGCACAACCCGGACGTGCGGCGTGTGATCGTCGTCGCCCAGCGCGCGCGGTTCAGCGAGCGGCTGCGCGACGCGCTGTCGATCTGGCGCCGCTACGATCTCGCCTGCGCGGCACTGAGTTCGGACCGCCCGCGCTTCTACAGCTGGTTTGCCGGCCGCAAGCGCGTCGGCCTCGTCGATCCGAATCGCGTCACGTGGCTCACGCGGATGATGCTCGACGGAATCGCGATCAATCACCACGAATCCGCGCACACGGTCGTCAGCACGCTCGCGCTCGCGCCGGTGATCGGCATCGAGCCGGTGTCGGAGGTCGTTGCGCCCGGAATCGGCGACGACCCGGCGCGGCGCGCGCGCTTCGATGCATGGCTCGCGGAATCGCCGGCGATTCGCGACGGCAAGCCGCTCGTCGTGCTGCATCCGTATCCGATGTTCCGCTACAAACAATGGCGGCTCGACGGCTGGGTCGAGATGATCGACTGGCTGCGCGGGCAGGGATTCGCGGTCGCGCTGTCGGGCGGCCCGGCCGATCGCGAGCGCGAATATGCGGAGCAGGTCGCGGCGGAGGCGGGCGGCGACGTGCTGAATCTGGTCGGCCGCCTCACGTTCGGCGAGAGCGCGGAGCTGGTGCGGCGCGCGCGTCTGTTCATCGGGCCCGATACCGGCGCGACGCACGTCGCGGCCGCGACGGGAACCGACACGATCGCGCTGTTCGGCCCGTCCGATCCGGTGCGCTGGGGGCCGTGGCCGCAGCACTGGCCGCCGACCGAAAATCCGTGGGCGTTGCGCGGCTCAGGCCGGCACGGCAACGTGTGGCTGCTGCAGGGCGAAGGCGATTGCGTGCCGTGCCGGCACGAGGGCTGCGAGCGTCACGTCGACAGCCGCAGCGACTGCCTCGCCCATCTCGGCGCGCAGCGCGTGAAGGCCGCGGCGGCCGAGATGCTTGGGCTGAATCCGCCGGACCCGGCGGGTGTGATCATCGATACGTCGCGGCTCGATCGGGCGCGTCGGGACTGACGCGTACCAGCCGCACGGTTTACAGAGCTGAATACGGGCGGCGACGCACGCGTGCCGCCGTACACGAGACGGTGCGGCAGGCGACTCCGTGACCGCCAGTCGCCAGTCGCCAGTCGCCAGTCGCCAGCCGCACCGTCTCGTGTACGGC
>NZ_PQMX01000168.1:0-1312 GCF_004368385.1 Burkholderia sp. B10
AAAAAAAGGTTCATCGTAGGAAACCGTGGAGGGTTTTAGAGCGATTGCGTAACCTGACGCCTGACTTTAAGGACGTCAGGAGAAGCAATTGCTCGATCGCAAGGCACTTCAGGCACTGGGCTGCTGGACGGGTTACCGGTTGGAGCGTGTGGAATGGCCGGAAGGCGACGGCCGCACGCTGTCGCTGTATTTGAAGCCGATCAGCAAGGTCATGTATTGCGAGCAATGTGGTGCACGCTGCCAGCAAATCCACGAGACAACGGTTCGCCGGGTGCGTGACCTGCCGCTGTTCGAATACCGGGTGGTGCTGCACGTTCCGCGCCGCCGAGTCTGGTGTGAACGCTGCGGCGGCCCGCGACTGGAGAAGCTGGCGTGGCTGGGCCGCTACCAGCGAGTGACGGAGCGCTTCGCCAAGGCCTGCGAGAAGCTGCTGCAAGCGGCCAGCGTGCAGGCCGTGGCGGCCTTCTACGACCTGGGCTGGCACACGGTCAAATCGATCGACAAGATGCGTCTGCGGGCGCGTGTGCGCGAGCCCGACTGGTCAACGATCCGCTATCTGGCGATGGACGAGTTCGCGCTGCATAAAGGCCATCGCTACGCCACGGTGGTGGTCGAGCCGATGAGCCGGCAGGTGCTCTGGATCGGACAGGGCCGCTCGCGCGAGACTGCCCGTGCCTTCTTCGAGCAGCTTCCCGAAGGCGTTGCCAAGCGTATTGAAGCGGTGGCGATCGACATGACCACGGCGTATGAACTCGAAATCAGGGAACAGTGTCCACAGGCGGAGATCGTCTTCGACCTGTACCACGTCGTGGCCAAGTACGGCCGCGAAGTGATAGATCGGGTGCGAGTGGACCAGGCCAATCAACTCCGACATGACAAGCCGGCCCGCAAAGTTCTGAAGTCCAGCCGCTGGTTGTTGCTGCGCAACCGCCACAACCTCAAGCCAGATCAGGCCGTGCACCTGAAGGAGTTGCTGGCGGCCAATCAGTCGCTGTTATGCGTCTACGTGTTACGCGACGAGCTCAAGCGGCTCTGGTTCTATCAGAAGCCAGCCTGGGCGCAAAAGGCTTGGGAACAATGGTTCGAGCAGGCTCAGCAAAGCGGGATCGCCGCCCTGCAAAAGTTCGCCGAGCGCTTGCAGGGCTACTGGCACGGAATCGTGACTCGCTGCCGCCATCCGCTCAATACCAGCGTCGTCGAAGGCATCAACAACACCATCAAGGTCATCAAGCGTCGGGCTTACGGGTACCGTGACGATGAATACTTCTTCCTCAAGATCCGCGCCGCCTTCCCCGGTAATCCTCGATGAACC
>NZ_PQMX01000169.1:0-1254 GCF_004368385.1 Burkholderia sp. B10
TCGGTGGGCGTGACGCAGGCGCAGGAAACGCTGCGCACGGCGCTGGCGATCGGCGCGGACCGCGCGATCCTGGTCGAGTCGACCGACGGCGTCGAGCCGCTGGCCGTCGCGAAGATCCTGAAGGCGCTGGTCGACAAGGAGCAGCCGCAACTGGTGATCCTCGGCAAGCAGGCGATCGACGACGATTCGAACCAGACGGGCCAGATGCTGGCCGCGCTGGCAGGTCTGCCGCAGGCGACGTTCGCTTCGAAGGTCACGGTCGCCGATGGCAAGGCCACGGTCGCACGTGAAGTCGACGGCGGTGCGGAAACGCTGTCGCTGACGCTGCCGGCGGTCGTCACGACCGACCTGCGTCTGAACGAGCCTCGCTACGTGACGCTGCCGAACATCATGAAGGCGAAGAAGAAGCCGCTGGAAACGGTCAAGCCGGAAGACCTCGGCGTGGACGTGACGCCGCGTCTGAAGACGCTGAAGGTGGCCGAGCCGCCGAAGCGCGCGGCCGGCGTGAAGGTGCCGGACGTGAAGACGCTGGTCGAGAAGCTGAAGACCGAAGCCAAGGTGCTGTAAGAGGGAGCGGAAAGAAATGACGATTCTGGTGATTGCAGAACACGACAACGCGTCGATCAAGGCCGCGACGCTGAACACGGTCGCAGCGGCAGCGAAGATCGGCGGTGACATCCACGTGCTGGTCGCGGGCCACAACGCGCAGGGCGCGGCGGACGCAGCAGCGAAGATCGCGGGCGTGTCGAAGGTGCTGCTGGCCGACGCGCCGCAGCTCGAAGCCGGTTTGGCGGAAAACGTCGAAGCCACCGCGCTGAACATCGCGAAGGATTACTCGCACATCCTGGCGCCGGCGACCGCGTACGGCAAGAACGTCGCGCCGCGTATCGCCGCGAAGCTGGACGTCGCGCAGATCTCGGACATCACGGCCGTCGCTTCGGCCGACACGTTCGAGCGTCCGATCTACGCGGGCAATGCGATCGCGACGGTGCAGTCGAGCGATCCGATCAAGGTCATCACGGTGCGCGCGACGGGTTTCGATCCGGTGGCGGCCGTTGGCGGCAGCGCAGCGGTCGAGAAGATCGACGCGGCGGCGGACGCCGGCAAGTCACAGTTCGTGAGCCGTGAAGTGACGAAGCTGGACCGTCCGGAGCTCACCAGCGCGAAGATCATCGTGTCGGGCGGCCGCGGTCTGGGCAGCGGCGAGAACTACACGAAGGTGCTGGAGCCGCTGGCGGACAAGCTGTCGGCAGC
>NZ_PQMX01000016.1:0-104914 GCF_004368385.1 Burkholderia sp. B10
GGGCGATGGGGGCGGCGGCCGCCACGGCCGAGTCGGGTGCGTCAAATGCGCCCGGTCCGGCCGGAGTAACGGTCGCAACGGCCGTGAGGGTCAAGTCGGCCGACTGGTCGTCCGGCGGCTCGGCGTGGGGCGCGGCCGTCTCGGGCGGCGCAACGAGATGGTCGTGCATGGGTGCGGGTTTGCGAGGATAGGGATAACGCGAAACGCTCGAAAGGGACTCTGTCGTTTCGATGACAGACGGCTCACAATAGCGCCCGTTAGGCTATCGGCAATTGAACCACATCAAAGCAGGCCGCCGTGCATGCGCGCCGGCCGAAAGAAGACGGAGACAGGATCATGACCCAGATGTTCGAGGCCGGACTCGGCCGCCGCGAAGCCAACTACGTGCCGCTCACGCCGATCGATTTCCTGGTCCGCGCGGCGGAAGTCTACGGCGCGCGGCTCGCGATCGTGCATGGCGACGTGCGGCGCACGTGGGCCGAGACCTACACGCGGGCCAAGCAGCTCGCGAGCGCGCTGGCCCGGGCCGGCGTCGGGCGCGGCGAGACGGTCGCCGCGCTGCTGCCGAACATTCCCGCGATGGTGGAAGCGCACTTCGGCGTGCCGATGGCGGGCGCCGTGCTCAACACGATCAATACGCGGCTCGACATCGCGTCGATGCTGTTCATGCTGCGGCACGGCGAAGCGAAGGTGCTGATCGTCGACACCGAATATGCGGAGCTCGCGCATCGCGCGGCGCTGGAAGTGCCGGGGCTGAAGATCGTCAGCGTCGCCGACGCGATGCCCGCCGATCCCGCCCGTTTCGCCGGCGCGACCGACTATGAAGCGTTCGTCGCGAGCGGCGACCCCGACTACGCCTGGACGCCGCCCGCCGACGAGTGGGAGGCCATCGCGCTGAACTACACGTCCGGCACGACCGGCGACCCGAAGGGCGTCGTCTATCACCATCGCGGTGCCTATCTGGCGGCGATCAGCAACATCCTCGAATGGGACATGCCGAAGCACGCCGTGTATCTGTGGACGCTGCCGATGTTCCACTGCAACGGCTGGTGCTTCCCGTGGGCGATCGCCGCGCGCGCGGGCGTCAACGTCTGCCTGCGCAGGTTCGACGCGAAGACCGTGTTCGACCTGATCCGCAACGAGCGCATCACCCATTACTGCGGCGCGCCGATCGTGCAGAGCGCGATCGCGAACGCGCCGGCCGAGCTGCGCGCCGGGATCGACCACAAGGTGCATGCGATGGTCGCGGGCGCCGCGCCGGCGCCGGCCGTGATCGCCAAGATGAAGGAAATCGGCTTCGACCTGCTGCACGTGTACGGGCTGACCGAGGTGTACGGCCCGGCGACGGTCTGCGCGAAGCAGGCGCACTGGGACGACTTGCCCGACGACGAGCGCGCGCGGCTCAATGCGCGCCAGGGCGTGCGCTACCACCTGGAAGCGGGCGCGACGGTGCTCGATCCGGACACGATGGAGCCGGTGCCGGCCGACGGCGAGACGCTCGGCGAGATCATGTTCCGCGGCAACATCTGCATGAAGGGCTACCTGAAGAACCCGCACGCGACGGACGAGGCGTTCCAGGGCGGCTGGTTCCATACGGGCGATCTCGGCGTGCTGACGCCCGACGGCTATATCCGGATCAAGGATCGCCGCAAGGACATCATCATTTCGGGCGGCGAGAACATCTCGAGCATCGAGGTCGAGGACGCGCTGTACCGGCATCCGGCCGTCGAAGTCGCGGCGGTGGTCGCGATGCCCGATCCGAAGTGGGGCGAGGTGCCGTGCGCGTTCGTCGAGCTGCGCAACGGGATGAGCGCGACCGAGGACGAAATCTTCGCGCATTGCCGCCAGCTGCTCGCGGGCTTCAAGGTGCCGAAGGTCGTGCGCTTCGGCGAGCTGCCGAAGACCTCGACCGGCAAGATCCAGAAGTTCCAGCTGCGCAACGCAGTCGGATCGGACAAGGCGATCGACCTGGCCGGCGACAAGAAGTAACGAAGTAACGGGCCGGTCGCGCGGCGGCGGCGTAGCACGTCACGCGCTGCGCGCCAGCCGGAACACGCTGACGGCTTCCGACAGTTGCGCGGCCTGGTCGCGCAACGCGACCGCCGCGCGCTCGGCCGCCGAGATCAGCGTCGCATTCTGCTGCGTCGCGTCGCCGATCTGCGTGATCGCCAGATTCACCTGCTCGATGCCGGTCGACTGCTCGCGCGACGCGGTGCTGATTTCGCCGATCAGCGTGCTGACCTGCTCGACGCGCTGGACGATGTCGCGCATCGTGCCGCGCGCGGCGTCCGCGATCCGGTAACCCTGTTCGACCGTGGTCGCCGATTCGGCGCTCAACCCCTCGATCTCCTTCACTGCGGCGGCGCTGCGTTGCGCGAGCGCGCGCACTTCGGCCGCGACCACCGCGAAGCCCCGGCCGTGCTCGCCGGCCCGTGCGGCCTCGACCGCCGCGTTCAGCGCGAGGATGTTGGTCTGGAACGCGATGCCTTCGATCGTGGTCGTGATTTCGGCGATCCGGCGCGTCGTGCGGCCGATGTCGTCCATCGTCGCGACCACGCGCTGCACGGCCGCGTCGCCGTCGGTGGCCGCCGCCGACGCGTGCGCCACCAGCGCATCGGCCTGCGCCGCGTGCTCGGCGTTCTGCTGCACGGCGGTCGTGATCTGCTCCATGCTTGCGGCCGTTTGCTCGACGCTGCTCGCCTGCGTCGCGATCCGCGCAGCGATGTCGCTGCTGCCGGCCGCGATGCCGACCGTCCCGCTCGCGATGTCCGAAGCGCTGCCGCGCACCTGCGCGACGATCCGGGCGAGGCCGTCGCCGATACCGTCCACCGCCTGCACCAGCCGGCCGATTTCGTCGTTGCCGGCGACGCCGCGCGCGGTCGCGCCATCGCGGATCCGCACGCTGAGATCGCCGGCCGCATAGCGTTCCGACGCGCGGGCCGCCGCATCGAGCGGCCGGCTCACGACGCGCCGCACGACCAGCACGAACAGCCCCGCGAACGCCGCCACCAGCACGGCCGCGATCATCAGGAAGCGATTGCGCAGCGTGCGCATGCCGGCCAGCAGCTCGTCGTCGAGCGCGATGCCGCCGACCAGCCATTGCCATTGCGGGATCGTCGTGAACGACACGAATTTCGCGGTGGGCTGCGCGTCGTGCGCGGCCGGGTCGAGCGACGTGTACGCGAGCTGGCCCTGGCCTGCGGCGAGCATCTGCGCGTACGGTGCGCGCGTGTCGTCGGCGCGCTGCCCAGCCGCGTCGGGATGGACGACCAGCGTGCCGCGCGTCGCGCCCGGCGACGCATCGACGACGAAGTAATAGCCGTTGTCGCCGATCTTCAACGCGCGGATGCCGTTCTCGACGACCTGCAGCTCCGCGCCGACGTCGAGGCCGACGAACAGTGCGCCGATCACGCGGCCGGTCGCGTCCGTGACCGGCTTGTATTGCGTGATGTACGGCCGGCCGAACAGCTTGGCGAGGCCCGTGTAGCTGCGTCCGGCGACGAGCGGGCCGTACGCCGGGCCGGCGCGGTCGAGGCGCGTGCCGACCGCGCGCGTGCCGTCCTGCTTCTTCAGCGACGTCGTGATTCGCACGAAGTCGTCGCCGTCGCGCGCGAAGATCGTCGCGATCGCGCCGCTTTTCTGCAGAAACTGGTCGGGGATCGCGTAGTCGAGATCGAGCGGCTGGCCGCCGGCCGACAGCACGGGCGCGGCGACGCCGCCGATGTCGACGGTGCGCGTCGGGTCGAGCGAGAAATCGGCCGGCAGGAAGCTCGCGAACAGCGACATCGCGCGGTTGGCTTCGGCCGACAGCGCCTTGTCGAACATCTCGACCATCGCGCGGATCGACTGCTCCTTGTCGGCGATGCGTGCATGCGCTTCATCGGCCAGCTGCTCGCTGGCGAAGTGGGCGAGCGCCCATGCGAACGCAGTGAACAGCAGTGCGACGAGTACACACGCCAGCGCGGCCAGACGCGCGCCGACGCTCGCCCGGCCCAAGTGGGTCAATCTCATGGGAATCCTGAGTGGGTGAGAGGAGCGGAACGCACGCGTCACCGCAGACTGTAAGGAGTACGGCAGCTTCGGCGGATTCTTTAGCGATGCGAAACCGGCCGGGTGCGCAGTGCGCGCGCGCGCCGGCATGCCGGGGCGGACGCCGTCAGCGCGTCACGAGCCATGCGATGACCAGATACCGCGCGACTTTCGCGATCGTGACGATCGCCGTGAAGGACCACAGCGGCTCGCGCAGCACGCCGGCGATCATCGTCAGCGGATCGCCGATCACCGGCGCCCAGCTGAGCAGCAGCGACCAGCGGCCATAGCGCGCGTACCAGCGCTCGGCGCGCGCGAGCGCGGCCGGTTTGATCGGGAACCAGCGGCGCTCGCGGAAGTGTTCGATGCCGCGGCCGAGCGCCCAGTTGATCACCGAGCCCGCGACGTTGCCGACGCTCGCGACGAGCACCAGCGCCCACGCGGGCTCGCGAGCGGCGAGCAGCAGGCCGGCGAGTACGGCTTCGGACTGGAGCGGCAACAGCGTCGCCGCGATCATCGACACGGCGAACAGGCCGCCGTAGGTGAGGAGTTCGGACATCGCGCGATTGTACTGGGCGCGTGGAGCGGGGGAGTGTTCTTGGCGGGCGATGGCGGTGGGCAGCGCGGTGCGACCCACGCGATACGGCCTATGCGACGCGATCTACGCGCGAAGGCTGATGTGGTGTGGCCGCGCGGATGCGACCTACGCGCTGCGATCGCGATGTATGCGACAGAGTTGCGTAAGTCGAGACCTGATCTCTCAGTCAGCGTCAGACAAGGCCTGAGATTGCTCTTTCCGTCACTTCATCGAGGGCCGTGATCGATCCGATTCGGACAGTCGAAGCTTCCGACCGCCGACACTTCATGATGCAGTTTCTCTTAAGCGTGATTCAAAACTTTGACCGGTCCAAATGGGTCTTGTGTGTTACATAGCTTAAGATAGGAACCTATAATTCCAACGCGCGATGAACTGCTGCCATTAAAACATCCCTATCGATTGCTGAATTCACAGGGAATCGTTCAAATTCTTGGCCGACTCGAAGGTCGGCGTAAAGCCCCGTCGCATCTTCGTGGAAGTGCAGAAAAGATCGAGATTTTCTGTAAAAAACACCGGTTGAACGTTCACGTAAGTCCGGAAACTCACGCAAGTCGCGAAGGGTACTTTCAAGCTGCCCGAGCGCTGCTAGACCTGCGTGTTTCACGGGGTTCCATCCTTGTGGTTAGTCGGTCGACGTCCGTTGCAGGAAGCAAGCCGACCGGTTCCTGCGGAGGACAGCAAACTATTCGTGGCAACTGCACAGCTCGAATTCGTGGCCCTCGGAGTCGCTGAGAACAACGCTCTGCATGGTCTCAATGTTTAGCGCATCGAGAACGACTTTTGCTCCAAGAGCCTTCGCGCGTTCCACAAATGTGTGCAAGTCAGATATATCGAACTCGAACACCGGTACGCATCCGCTACCGGCGAACTCATCACCGAAATCGTTCAGTAATAACCCGAATCGGATTTCACCTAGCGAAAACTCGCCCATCTCTCCGTCTTGCGGTTCGGCGGCTGCTCTAATAGATTTTCCCAGAATGTTGCGGCCCGCTCGAGGTTATTCACTTTCAAATAAGTGCTTCGGATTCGCATCGAAATGCTCCGGGAATGGGTCTAGCAAGGCGCAGAAAATTATAGCGGTTCAAAAATATGATGCTAATGATCGTCGACGGCCTACGTCCCGGTGCCGAATGTCCCAAAGTGCCGAACCGAGTCATCCGATGCGGCGAGTCGACGCGATACTGCCCACGCGGTCTGCTCTATGCGCCGGACTTACGCGGCCCGGCCACTCCCGCGCCGCAAATTCCGGGCTACCGCGCGTCACACGGGCGCAATCACCGACGCGCCCGCCCGCGGCCCTCAGTTCCAACCGGCCATGATCGCGCCCATCCCGACCAGCAGCCCGCCCGTCACGCGGTTCATCGCGTGCATCCGCGCGGGTCGCTGCAATGCGCGGCTGAGCCGGTGCGACAGCAGCGCCATCGACGCCATGCCGCCGACGAACAGCAACGCGAAGGTCGTCGCGAGCAGCAGGAATTGCCCGTTCAAGCTCCAGTCCGCATTCGGGACGAGGAATTGCGGAAAGAACGACGGGAAGAACAACAGCGTCTTCGGGTTCAGCCCGGATGTCGCGACGCCGCGCCAGAACAGCGCGCGTCCCGATTCGGCGTCGCGCGCGGCGCTGCCGGTCGCGGGTGCCGCGGCCGCCGCGGCGTCGGCCGGCGCGCGGCTCAGCCATTGCTTGCAGCCGAGCCATACGAGGTAGGCGGCGCCGGCCCAGCGCAGCACGGCGAGCGCGTGCGTATCGAGGTGGACCAGCGAGTTCAGACACAGCGCGGTCAGTGCGAGCTGCAGCAGCACGGCGAGCGTGCCGCCCCATACGCAGGGCAGAGCGCGGCGCCAGCCGGTGCGCAATGCCTGGTTCATCGTGAGGAGGTTGACGGGGCCGGGTGCATAGATGAGGACGGCCGATGCAGCGACGAACGACAGATAAAGCCGGAACGACATGACAGGGACCGCGGAACAGGGGGTCGGGCGCCGGCCCGGACAACCGGATAGGCGTACGGGAGGCGGGTTTCGCATGCCTGCGTGACCGGCGCCGCAACTCGTGATTGCGGTCGGACATCCGTCGCGAGGGGGTTGTCGCAGCGGGCGCGCCGGTCGACAGGCATGGAGAAAATGTATCAAGCGCGGCGGTTAAAAGGCTTCCTGTTTTCCAGCCAATGGCCGCTCAAATCGGAACGTCGTTCGGCTAGAATGAAGATCCCCAGTAGAAGATTCCCTTTGCCATGGCCACCCGCGAACGCACGCCAAAAACCCTCGACAACCAGGACCGCAAGATCCTCGCTGCACTGCAAAAGAACGCGCGTCTGTCGAACGCCGAACTGGCCGAACAGATCGGCATGTCGACGACCGCCTGCTGGAACCGCACGCGGCAGCTCGAACTCGACGGCTACATCGACGGCTACGTCGCGCTGGTCAACCAGCGCATGCTCGGCTATGCGGACATCGTGATCCTCGAAGTCACGCTCGATCGCCACGAGGACGATGCGCTGGGCCGCTTCGGCGCGGAACTCGCGGCGCTGCCGGAGGTGCTCGAGGCGTATCTGGTGTCGGGCGAGTACGACTACTGGATCAAGGTCGCGGTGGACGGCACGGCCGGCTACGAGCGCTTCCTGCGCGAGAAGCTGTACCGGATTTCGAGCATTCGCCACAGTCGCTCGATGTTCGCGCTGCGGTGCATGAAAGACGTGCCGTCGATTCAGGTGTGACGACGCGGGCGCGGCCGGCTCGGGCGTACTACGGTCGAAATGGGAAAGGCGGCTACCATCGCCCCGCCGGGGCCCGCTACACGCGGCATTCGAACCGGGTGCAGCGGCTGCCGATCCGGGGCGCCGACGGCGATTGAAAGCGGATGAATCTTCCGCGACGCGGCGGCCGGCGCTGTCGGGTGCGCCTTCGGTGTTTCCGCGAGACGCCCGGACGTCGTTACGTCTATCGGCACTGAACCGACGGCTCGTAAGACCAAGCGGGCCGGTCGGCTCGACGCGCGCTTAGCGCGGCAGTCGTGCGTGTGCTTGCGCGATGATTTCGCAGTTTTCGAGGTGCAGTGCCCAGGCTTCCGCGATCAGATCACCAATACGTGCGAGCCAGCCAGCGGATTCGGCAGAGCGGTTCGAGACATTAGACGTTTGCATGACGAAACCCCATTTGGGTGGTGATTAGGGATAACCCTAATGATAGAGAAACATCGCCACCTTGTGAAATGCGATTTCGTTATATGAGAATTCCTGACGGTTATCGTTGCGACTGCACAACAACGGACCTGCACGCCTTCGCCGAGAGGTGACGGCCAGTAGCGTCGCGGCCGCGCCGTCACGGCATTGCGACGCGGGCAACACGCCGGCGAGCACCGCCGAGGGACGGCAAGCAACCGCAGGCAATCACCCGCCGATCCACCCGAATCGCCACGACAGCCGGCGCGCGGCCGCGAGCAGCGTATGAGCGAGTTCGCTGTCCGTCCCGCGCGGGAAACCGCGCGACGAGCCGATGATCGCGATCACCAGCCGAATGCTGCCCGTGTGATCGAACACCGGCGCGGCGATCGTCCCGATGCCGGGCACCGGCGCGTCGAACGCGAAATCGAGCTGGTCCGCGCGGATCGTCGCCAGCCGCGCACGGAACCCGTCGTCCACTTGCGTCGCGCCGCCTGCCAGGCGCACCGGCTCGTCGGCCAGCAGGCCGGCGAGCACGTCGTCGGACATGCCGGACGCGAACACGCGTCCGATCGCGGTATTCACCAGCGACATCACGGTGCCGACCTGCAGGCTCACGTGCTGCGGCCGCGCCGATTCCTCCAGGCGAATCACGGTCGGGCCGAGCGGCCCGAGCGTCGCCGCGGCCACGCTCATGTCGGTCGCGGCCGCGAGCGCGACGATCTCGGGCTCCGCATCGCGCGTCGGCGACACGCGCTGCATCGCGATCAGCCCCAGCGCCAGGCCGAGCGGACCGCCGTCGAAGCAGCCGGCGTCGTCGCGGCTCAGCAGGCCGATCTTCTGCAGGCTCACCAGATGCGGAAACGCCTTGGCCGCCGGCATGCCGGCCGCCGCCGCGAGGTCGCGCAACGGCAGCCCGCGGCCGGCCGATACGAGTGCGAGCAGCAACTCGCCCGTGCTGTCGAGTGCGTTGATGCCGCGCTGTGCTTTCGCATCGTCGCCGAGGGCGGGCGGGATGCGCGGCACGGCCGGCGTGCCCGGCCGCACGTCGGGCGCGGCGTCGAGCGACGCAGTGGCTTGCCGTGCCGCGTCGCGCAGGGCGGTCGCGATCGGGCCGTCCCAGCCGACATCGATCGAGCCGCTCGGGCCGATCACCGTCAATGCCAGCTGCAGCCGTCCGTGTGCGTCGAGCACCGGCACGCACATCGCGCTGACCCCAGGGCTGGGCCGATCGACGCTGCGCTCGATGCCGCGTGCGCGGATCGCGTCGAGTTCGGCGCGCGACGGGTGCGCGTCGGCCCGGGCATGTGCGTCGGCGTGTGTGTATTCATGCGCATCTGCACCGGCGGCGTGGCTCGCCGTCATCGCGTCGAGCTGCGCAGGATCGCCGAACGCGCGAAACACGCGGCCGGTGGCCGTCGCGTCGAGCGACATCACCGAGCCGACGTGCAGGTTCATGTGCAGCGGATAGCCGCCGTGCTCGATGCGCACGATCGTCGGCCCGAGCACGCCCGGCACCGACAGCGCGACGCTCAAGCCCACCGTTTCGGCGAGCCTGGCCGCATGCGGCAGCGCGGCCCGATAGGCCGGCTGGCGCTCGATCGACATCAGCCCGAGTCGCAGCGACAGCGGGCCGGGCTCGTAGTTGCCGGTCAGCGCGTCGCGCTTCACGAGCGCCAGCCGCGTCAGGCTGACTAGATAGGTGTGCGCCTGCGCGCTCGACAGGCCGGCTGCCGCCGCCAGCTCCGACAGCCCGAGCGGCTTGCGCCGGCGCGCGAGCGCGTCGAGCAGCCGGCCGCCGACCTCGACGCTCTGGATGCCGCGCTGCGCCTTCGGCGGCGCGTCGTCCGCGCTGACTTCATGGTTCTGCACGCGTTGATTCTTCCGATGACGAAACCCCGCATGGTATCCGACGCCCCTTGTCGCGCCCGTCCGCAGGTTTACCCGTATTAAACAATAGCAAGCGCGTTTGTCATTGACAAATGGTCGACGCAGGACGATCATCGGCTCACTCCCTTCAACACATGGCTCGCAGCCACGGAACGCAACATGGCCAAAGCATTCGCCTCCCAAGCCGATCTCGAAGAGAAGAAGATCACCTGGACGCAGCTGTCCGAGAACGCGTACGCATACACCGCCGAAGGCGACCCGAACTCGGGCGTGATCGTCGGCGACGACAGCGTGCTGATCGTCGACACGACCGCGACGCCCGCGATGGCGCAAGACCTGATCGCGAAGATCCGCAGCGTGACCGACAAGCCGATCAAGCACGTCGTGCTGTCGCATTACCACGCGGTGCGCGTGCTCGGCGCGTCCGCGTATTTCGCCGAAGGCGCGCAGCACGTGATCGCGAGCCGCGGCACCTACGAGATGATCGTCGAGCGCGGCGAAGCGGACATGAAGTCGGAGATCGAGCGCTTCCCGCGGCTGTTCGCGGGCGTCGAGACGGTGCCCGGCCTGACCTGGCCGACGCTCGTGTTCGAGCGCGAGATCACGCTGTTCCTCGGCAAGCTCGAAGTGAAGATCATGCACGTCGGCTCGGGCCATACGAAGGGCGACACGATCGTCTGGCTGCCGTCGCAGAAGGTGCTGTTCTCCGGCGATCTGGTCGAATACGACGCCGCGTGCTATTGCGGCGACGCGCAGCTCGAACAGTGGCCGGCCACGCTCGAGGCATTGCGCGCGCTCGGCGCGGACAAGCTCGTGCCGGGTCGCGGCCCCGCGCTGCTGACCCCGGCCGACGTGAACAAGGGCCTCGACTACACGAAGGACTTCGTGACGACGCTGCTCGAGCAGGGCCGCAAGGCCGTCGAGCGCAAGCTCGACCTGAAGGCGTCGATGGCGCTCACGCGCGAAGCGATGGACCCGAAGTTCGGCCACGTGTTCATCTACGAGCACTGCCTGCCGTTCGACGTGTCGCGCGCGTTCGACGAGGCGAGCGGCATCACGCATCCGCGCATCTGGACCGCGCAGCGCGACAAGGAAATGTGGGCCGCGCTGCAGGACTGAGGGTGGCACGGCGGCGCGGCGTCCGCGCGGACGTCCGGCCGTCGTTCTGACGGCGCGCATCGGCGCGCCGCGTTCCGATCTCACAAGAAAGCAGGGCGCACGCACGCCCTCGGAGACTGCCGCGCGCTCGCATCGCGCGGCCCGTTTGGAGACAGACATGCCCCAACCGCTTCCCGCCGAAGCGACGCTCGCGCACGCGAGCGCCTCGGCTTCCGCTTCCGCTCCCGCCTTCGAATCCGCCGGCGCGCCCGCAGCGGGCGATGCGCTGCTGTTCCGCAAGATCGCGTGGCGCATCGTGCCGTTCCTGTTCCTCTGCTACGTCGTGTCGTTCCTCGACCGCATCAACATCGGCTTCGCGCAGCTGCAGATGAAGCACGACCTCGGCTTCAGCGACGCGATGTACGGGCTCGGCGCCGCGGTGTTCTACGTCGGCTACGTGTTCTGCGAGGTGCCGAGCAACCTGCTGCTCGCACGCTTCGGCGCGCGCCGCACCTTCATGCGCATCATGCTGCTGTGGGGGCTCGCGTCGACCGGCATGATGTTCGTGTCGCAGCCGTCGCATTTCTATGTGCTGCGCTTCCTGCTCGGCGTGTTCGAGGCCGGCTTCTTCCCCGGCATCGTGCTGTATCTGACCTACTGGTTCCCGTCGAACCGGCGCGCGGCGGCGATCTCCGTGTTCTTTGCCGGCGTCGCGGTCGCCGGCGTGCTCGGCGGCCTGCTGTCGGGCTGGATCATGCGCGACATGAGCGGCGTGCTCGGGCTGCACGGCTGGCAGTGGATGTTCGCGATCGAGGGCGCGCCGGCGATCGTGCTCGCCTGCTTCGCGTTCACGTATCTGGTCGATCGCCCGCAGGACGCCGCGTGGCTCACGCCCGACGAAAAGGCGCGCGTCGCGGCCGTCTGCGGCGATGCCCGCGCGCACGGCGCGCACGACCGGCGCAGCGTGGCGGCCGCGCTCGCGAATCCGCGCGTCTACCTGTTCGCGTTCGTCTACTTCTCGCTCACCTGCGCGTCGCTCACGCTCAACTTCTGGATGCCGCTGATGATTCGCGACTTCGGCGTGACCGACGTCGTGGCCGTGAGCCTCTACACGGTCGTGCCGAACGCCGTCGGCGCCGTCGGACTGATCCTGATCGCGCGCCGCTCGGACCGCACCGGCGAGCGCCGCCGGCACTTCGCGTGCTGCACGCTCGGCGGCGCGCTTGCGCTCGCGGCGCTCACGCTGCATCTGCACAGCTTTGCGGCGATGCTCGCATGCCTGTCGATCGCGGCGACGCTGATCTTCGCCGCGCTGCCGATCTTCTGGGCGGTGCCGACCCGCTACCTGTCGGGCAACGCGGCGGCGGCCGGGATCGCGCTGATCAGCAGCATCGGGATCACGAGCGGCATCGTCAGCCCGTGGGTGATCGGGATCATCCGCACCCGCACCGGCAGCATGGATCTCGCCGTGTACCTGCTGGCCGCGCTGCTCGCGCTGAGCGGCGTCGCGCTGCTGGTGGGGGTGAAGGGCGACGCGGGGCGACGGGGGTGATTTAGGGGCGAGCGCCGCCGCGCTACCGCGCAACCACATAACGCGCCGCCGGCGCGTTCGCCGACAGATGCGGCGCCATCGTGCGACGCGCGGCGTCGTATGCTTCCCATTCGTCGGCCGCATGCAGCGACGGAATCGTCACGAGCTCGCCGCGATCGAAGCCGACCAGCGCCGCGTCGACGAGCTCGGACGCCGACATCACGATCTCCTTCGGCAAGTGCTCGAGCGGCAGGCCGCCGGTCTGCCAGAATTCGGTCGCGGTCGCGCCGGGCAGCACGGCCTGCACCTGCACGCCGCGCTCCGCGAGTTCGTGATGCAGCGACTGGCTGAACGCGAGCACGAACGCCTTGGTGCCGCCGTACACGCCGTTGAGCGTTTCCGGCGACAACGCGACGATCGACGAGATGTTGATCACCGCGCCGCGCCCGCGTGCGACGAAGCCGGGCACGGCCGCATAGGTCAGCCGCGTGAGCGCGGTGACGTTCAGGTCGATCATCCGCGTCATCGCGTCGACGTCGCTGTCCAGCAGCGCCGCGTGCGTGCCGACGCCCGCGTTGTTGACGAGCAGCGTGATGCTCGCGTCCTCCTTCAGCTTCGCCTCGACGGCGGCGAGCGACGCGCGATCGTTGAGGTCCGCGGCGACGATCTCGACGCTGCGCCGCGTGTCGTTCGTGATGCGCTCGGCGAGCGCGGCCAGCCGGTCGCGATTGCGGGCGACCAGGATCAGGTCGTAGCCGCGGCGCGCGAGGCGGTCCGCGTAGATTGCGCCGATGCCGGACGATGCGCCCGTGATGACGGCCGTACCGCGATGTGCTTCAGTCATGATGTCGCTCCGTGTTGGGACAAAGGTTGAGTGCATGGCTGCATTCTGGCGTCGAATCGCCGCGACACAAATGACGTAGATGGGTATGATTTCGGACATCGGGCCGGTCAATCGCGATCGCGACGCCCGCCCGCCCGCCTCCGGAGATATGCATGCACCGCATCGGCTTTCTGCTCAGCGACGGCTTCCAGATCATGGCGCTCGCCGCGCAATCGGTGTTCGAGTACGCGAACCTGACCGCGGGCGAGCCGTTCTACGCGATGGACAACTATTCGGTCGACGGCGGCGAGGTGCGCTCGTCGCTCGGGCTGCGGGTCGCCACGCGGCCGTTGCGCGGCCGGCGCACCGACGTCGACACGTGGATCGTCGCGGGCGTCAACGATCCGTTGGCGTCGCCCGCGCCGGCCGCGGTCGTCGCGTTCCTGCGCCGTGCCAACCCGCGCGCGCGGCGGATCGCCGGCATCTGCACGGGCGCGTTCGTGCTCGCCGAGGCCGGGCTGCTCGCACAGCGCCGCGCGACCACGCACTGGGCGTTCGGCTGCGACATGCAGAAGCGTTTTCCGGACGTTCGGGTCGAGGAGGACCGCATCTACATCGTCGACGGGCCGGTGTGGACGTCGGCCGGGATGACCGCGGGCCTCGATCTCGCGCTCGCGATGGTGGAGAAGGATCTGGGCGCAGAGGCCGCGCGCTCGGTCGCGCACAAGCTCGTGATGCAGCAGCGCCGCGCGGGCGGGCAGTCGCAGCATTCCGAAATGCTCGATCTCGCGCCGAAGTCGGACCGGATTCAGAACGCGCTCAACTATGCGCGGCAGAACCTCGGCCGTGCGCTGACCGTCGAGGCGCTGGCCGACGCCGTGCACCTGAGCCCGCGGCAGTTCAGCCGCGTGTTCACGCTCGAAACCGGGCAGTCGCCGGCGAAGGCGATCGAGCGGCTGCGGCTCGAGGCCGCCCGGCTGATGATCGAGCAGAGCCGGCATTCGCTCGACGTGATCGCCAAGGAGAACGGCTTTCGCGACCGGCGGCATCTGCGCGATGCGTTCGTGCGCGGCTTCGGCGTGCCGCCGCAGGCGATCCGGCGCGACGCGCGCGCAGACGTGGGCGAAGCCGGCTGACGCGTCGCGGCGCCGTCTGCGCGCGTTATAAAAATCGCGCAGAATCGCGTCGATATCCTTCGCGAGGAGACACGATGCACGCCGTCCCGTTCAACATCGAGATTCCGGATCATGCGCTCGCCGACCTGCGCCGGCGCCTGCGCGACACGCGCGTGCCGCTGCTGACGCCTGCCGAGCCTTGGCAGCAGGGCGTCGACGGCGCGTGGCTGCGCGACCTGACCGCGTACTGGGCCGAACGATTCGACTGGCGCGCGGCCGAGCAGGCGCTGAACCGCTTGCCGCAGTTCGTCGCGGACGTCGGCGGGCAGCGCGTGCATTTCATCCATCGGCGCGGCGCGGGGCCGAACCCGTATCCGCTCGTGATCACGCACGGCTGGCCAGGGTCGGTGTTCGAATTCGACGCGCTGATCGAGCGCCTGTGCGACCCCGCCGCGTTCGGCGGCGACCCGCACGACGCGTTCGACGTCGTCGCGCCGTCGCTGCCGGGCTTCCTGTTCTCGCCGCCGCCGGCGTCGCCCGGCGTCGCGGCATTTCAGGTCGCCGACTGCTGGGCCGCATTGATGGCCGGCCTCGGCTATCGCCGCTTCGGCGCGCAGGGCGGCGATCTCGGCGCGGGCGTGTCGATCGCGCTCGGCGCGCGACATGCGGACGTGGTCGACGGCATCCACCTCAACTACCTGCCGGGCAGTTACGAGCCTGCGATCGACGCGGCCGCACCGCTGACCGACGAAGAACGGGCGTTCGTCAAGGAGCGCGCCGAATGGGCCGCGCTGGAAGGCGGCTATGCGCATGTGCACATGACGCGGCCGCAGACGCTCGCCGCCGCGCTCAACGACTCGCCGGCCGGGCTCGCCGCGTGGATCGCCGAGAAGTTTCGCGCGTGGAGCGATTGCGACGGCGACGTCGCGCGGCGGTTTTCGCACGACACGCTGCTGACCGGCATTTCGCTCTACTGGTTCAGCGCGTGCATCGGCTCGTCGATGCAGATGTATTGGGAGAACCGGCTGCAGCCGATGCGCTTCGCGGCCGGGCAGCGCGTGACGGTGCCGATCGCGTTCGCCCGCTTTCCGAAGGAGATCAGCCGGCCGCCGCGCAGCTGGGTCGAACGGGTGTTCGAGGTCGTGCAGTGGACCGACATGCCGAGCGGCGGCCATTTCGCGGCGATGGAAGAACCGGACCTGCTGGCCGACGATATTCGGCGGTTCTTTCGGCGTTTTCGATGATGGGCGGCGGGCGGGTGGCAGACTCGGACGAGCGGGGCCGTCCGCCGCCCGCCCGGTCGGCCTCGCGGCGCGCCGCTGTTGCCGGTCTTAGCGGGTGACGAAGGCCGTCGCGTCGTGCGGTGCGGTACGCGCGTGCTTGCGCTGGCGCAGCAGCGCGACGCGGCAATTCTCGCGGGCGGTCTCGCGGCCGTCGTCGTCGAGCAGCACGAGGTCGCCGCGCATCACGTTCAGCGTGATCACGTCGTCGCCGGGCGCGCCGAGCGTTTCCGGCGTATGGACCGACCCGGCCGGTTCGAGCACCGTCGAGCCGGCGTGCGCGATCCAGTCGTATTCGCGGTAGCGCCATGCGCCCTGCAGCGTGTGCACGAACACGTCGCCGTCGTGGCGATGACGCGGCAGCGTGCCCCCGGCCGGCATCTTCAGCAGGGCGGTGAGCGTGTCCTCTGCCGCGTTGATGTGCAGGTACTTGATCGCGAGCCCCGGCAGGTCGGCGCTCATCGGCAGCCACGGCAGCGCATCGCCGGGCAGGCAGGAAATCGGCGGCAGGTCGGTGGAGAGCGGGGCGGACGGCTGCATCATGGCGTGAGGCGGAGCGGAAACGGGAAGTGCGCATTATCGCAGAGGCGGATCGGGCGGCCGATGGGGGGCGCGGCGGTCGGCGCCGGGCACGGGGGCAACCGCCGACCGCCAACGGCGGTTCCACACATGCGCCGACATCCCGGCTACTTTGCCCGACGCGGCCGCCTCAATGCCCCGCCTACGCCCGCTCCCCCGATCCTTCGCCCGCATGCCCCGCCGCATGCGCGGCCTCGAGGCACGACTGGAACAGCAAAGCCGCCCGCGACGGCCGCGGCGAGCGCCGCAGCAGGCTCACGAAGCGGCAGCGGTAATTGAACCGATGCGGCGCGATCGGCTGCATCAGCCCCTTGTTTTCGAAGCTCTCCGCGTAATGGTCGGGCAGGAAGCCGAGATAGCGCCCGGACAGGATCAGCGTCGCGATCGATTCCTGGTCGGAGGCGGTCGCGCTGCGCGTGAGCTTCGCGCGATGACTCAGCTCCATGTTCGGCGAGTGAAAACCGAGCCCCGCGAACGCATGGTTGCGGATCGAGGTCCACGTGAGCTTGCCGTGCGGCGCGTCGTAGAGCGGATGCTGGCGGCCGCAGTACAGCAGCATCCGCTCGTCGAACAGTTCCGCATAGACGAGGCTGCCCGAGTTGCGGTGCGCGGGAATGATCCCGACCTGATAGCTGCCGTCGATGATCCCGCGCTCGACCTCGTTGATCGACGCGACATGCAGGTTCAGCGCCACGTCCGGCGCCTCGTCCGCGAACTGGCGGATCGCGTCGCCGAGCCGGGCCTGCGGATTGGTGGCCGTCTTGTCGAATACGGCGATGTGCAGTTCTCCGCCCATCTTGTCGTGAATGCCGTCGATTCTGCTGCGAAACGCCTCCATCGACGCCAGCAGCCGCAGCGTCTCCTCGTAGACGGTCTGCCCCTCGGCGGTCAGCGTGAAACCGGCGCGGCCGCGCCGGCACAGCACCAGGCCGAGGCGCGTTTCCAGATCCTTCACGTGGCGGCTGATGGTCGAGATGCCGATATTCAGCTCGAGTTCGGCGGCCGCCATTCCGCCGCACTGGACCACGCCCTTGAACACCCGCAGCAGCCGCAGGTCCATGTCGCTGAGCTGCCCGAGCAGCGCGCGGCTCTTCGGTTTCTTTGCTTGCATAGTTGCGCAAGTGAACATTGATATTGCGATATTCAAAAGACTAATCGGCGTCCCGACAATGCGCAACATCATTACCCGTACGAGGGGCGCACCGCGCCGACCCACATGACCGACACGATCTCCGCCAGCCAGCACGAAGACACGAACCTCCGCACCGACGCCGCATGGCTCGACGCGCACTGGATGCCGTTCACCGCGAACCGTCAGTTCAAGTCCGACCCGCGGATGATCGTGTCCGCCAAGGACGCCTATTACACGGACGCCGAAGGCCGCAAGATCTTCGACGGCCTGTCGGGCCTGTGGTGCACGGGCCTCGGTCACGGCCGCACGGAAATCACCGAAGCGGTGAGCCGCCAAATCGCGCAGCTCGACTACGCACCGGCGTTCCAGTTCGGCCACCCGAAGTCGTTCGAGCTCGCGAACAAGATCAAGGAGCTGACGCCGGCCGGCCTTGACTACGTGTTCTTCACGGGCTCGGGCTCGGAGGCGGCCGACACGTCGCTGAAAATGGCTCGCGCCTACTGGCGCGCGAAGGGCAAGGGCACGAAGACGCGCCTGATCGGCCGCGAGAAGGGCTATCACGGCGTGAACTTCGGCGGCATCTCGGTCGGCGGGATCGGCGCGAACCGCAAGCTGTTCGGCCAGGGCATCGACGCCGATTTCCTGCCGCACACGCAGCTTGCCGAAAACAAGTTCTCGCGCGGGATGCCGGATAACGGCGCCGACCTCGCCGACCGTCTGCTCGACCTGATCACGCTGCACGACGCGTCGAACATCGCGGCCGTGATCGTCGAGCCGTTCTCCGGTTCGGCTGGCGTGGTCATCCCGCCGAAGGGCTATCTGAAGCGCCTGCGCGACATCTGCACCGCGCACGACATCTTGCTGATTTTCGACGAGGTCATCACGGGTTTCGGCCGCTCCGGCGCGATGACGGGCGCCGATGCGTTCGGCGTGACGCCCGACATCATGAACTTCGCGAAGCAGGTGACCAACGGCACGCAGCCGCTCGGCGGCGTGATCGCGACGATGGAGATCTACGACACGTTCATGGCGGCCGGCGGCCCCGACTACATGCTCGAGTTCCCGCACGGCTACACCTATTCGGCGCACCCGGTCGCGTGTGCGGCCGGCGTGGCGGCGCTCGACCTGCTCGTGAAGGAAGACGCGGTCGCGCGCGTGCGCGATCTCGCGCCGCATTTCGAGGCGGCCGTGCACGGGCTGAAGGGTCAGCGCCATATCGCCGACATCCGCAACTACGGGCTCGCGGCCGGCCTGACGATCGCGGCGCTGCCGGGCGAGCCGGCACGGCGTCCGTACGAGATCGCGATGCGTTGCTGGGCGAAGGGTTTCTACGTGCGCTACGGCGGCGACACGATCCAGCTCGCGCCGCCGTTCATCGCCGAGAAGCGCGAGATCGACAACCTCGTCAACGCGCTGTCCGACGCGCTGAACGAAGTCGACTGAGCGAGCGCCGCGTCATCGCGACCACCGCGGTCACCGACGTGACCGCGACCAACGAATCGACGAAAGAGCCATCCATGAAACACGACAGCAATGTGACTTCCACCCTCGGCCATCTGATCGACGGCAAGCGCGTCGACGGCGGCAGCCGCGTGCAGCCGGTGTTCGACCCGGCCACCGGCGAATCGCACAAGAGCGTCGCGCTTGCCGACCAGCTGACCGTCGACGCCGCGATCGCGTCCGCGCAGGCCGCGTTCCCGGCGTGGCGCAACACGCCGCCGCTGAAGCGCGCGCGCGTGATGAGCCGCTTCAAGACGCTGCTCGAAGAGCATGCGGACGAACTGTGCGCGCTGATCACGGCCGAGCACGGCAAGGTGCTCGCCGATGCGATGGGCGAGCTGCAGCGCGGCATCGAGAACGTCGAATATGCGAGCTACGTGCCCGAGCTGCTGAAGGGCGAGCACAGCAAGAACGTCGGCCCCGCGATCGACTCGTGGAGCGAGTTCCAGGCGCTCGGCGTGGTCGCCGGCATCACGCCGTTCAACTTCCCGGTGATGGTGCCGCTGTGGATGTGGCCGATGGCCGTCGCGTGCGGCAACACGTTCGTGCTGAAGCCGTCGGAGCGCACGCCTTCGTCGACGCTGCGCATGGCCGAGCTCGCGCTCGAGGCCGGCCTGCCGCCCGGCGTGCTGAACGTCGTGAACGGCGACAAGGAGGCGGTCGACACGATCCTCACCGACGCGCGCGTGAAGGCGGTGAGCTTCGTCGGCTCGACGCCGATCGCCGAATACATCTACTCGACCGGCTGCGCGAACGGCAAGCGCGTGCAGGCGTTGGGCGGTGCGAAGAACTTCGCGGTCGTGATGCCCGACGCCGACATCGACAACGCGGTGAACGCGCTGATGGGCGCCGCCTACGGTTCGTGCGGCGAGCGCTGCATGGCGATTCCGCTCGTCGTCGCGATTGGCGATGAAACGGGCGACCGCATCGTCGCCGGGCTCAAGGCCGAGATCGAAAAAATGAAGGTCGGCCCCGGCAACGGCGCGGGCGTCGACATGGGGCCGCTCGTCACGAAGCAGCACTTCGACAAGGTCACGGGCTTCGTCGACGCGGGCGTGGCCGCCGGCGCGACGCTGGTGGTCGACGGCCGCGGCGTGAAAGTGGACGGCCACGACGGCGGCTACTACCTCGGCCCGTGCCTGTTCGACCACGTGAAGCCGGGCATGCCGATCTATCAGCACGAGATCTTCGGGCCGGTGCTCGGCGTGATCCGGCTGAACTCGCTCGACGAAGCGATGGCGCTGATCGACGCGCACGAATACGGCAACGGCACGTGCCTGTTCACGCGCGACGGCGAGGCCGCGCGCTATTTCAGCGACAACATCCAGATCGGCATGGTCGGCATCAACGTGCCGCTGCCGGTGCCGGTCGCGTACCACTCGTTCGGCGGCTGGAAGCGCTCGCTGTTCGGCGATCTGCACGCTTACGGCCCGGACGCGGTGCGGTTCTACACGAAGCGCAAGACGATCACGCAGCGCTGGCCGTCGGCCGGCGTGCGGGAAGGGACGGTGTTCAGCTTCCCGTCGAACCGCTGACGCGTTCGCGGCTGCCGCGCCCGGTGCGCGGCGCCGCGTGTGCGAAGCAACGCAGGCCCGCGCCGAGCGACGATCGGCGCGGGCTTTTTCATGCGTGCGGCCCGTGTGGGCGCGGCGAACGCGCGCGAACGGCGCCTACGGCGCGACCACGTGCCATGCGTTCTTGAAGTTGTCGCCGTTGCGGTCGCCCTGTTTCATGTCCTTCGAGAAGAAATACAGCGGCTTGCCCTTGTATGCCCATTGCGGGCTGCCATCGTCGCGCTTGACGATCGTATAGGGGCCGACCGGCACATCGGTCGCGCTGGCCTTGTACGGCGGCCAGAGCGCTTCGCACTGACCGCTGCACGCGCTGGTGCCCGCGTTCGGTTTGTCCTTGTCGAACGCGTAGACGGTCATGCCGTTCGCGGCGACGAGCGCGCCGTTTTCGATTTTGGTGATCGAGCCTTGAGCCGACGCCGAAACGGACGCCATGGCGAGCAGGGCGGAACTGACGAGCAGCACGGCTTTCATGGATACCTCCTGATGGTCCGGTGGGCGGCACAATCGCGCACACGGCCGGGCGTGCGCGCAATTGCGGGGCGTGGCGCCGGAACGCGGCGCCGGCGCCGCCGGTGCGGGCGTCGGACGGTCGGACGGTCGGACGGTCGTGCGCGACGCATGCACCGACACGCTCCATTCACCATAGGCGGTTTTCGGCGCGGCTGCGAGAAGAAGCGGGCGCGCATCGGCGCCGCTGGGGGTATGCAGGCGCGCGTGCGGCTGCATCGGTGGGGCGGGCGGCGATTGGCGATTGGCGGAAGCGGTGCGAGCGTTCGCGGTCGGAAGCGTTGGCGCGCGCCGACGTCGGGCGCACGCGCGAACGCGCGGCGGCTGACGCGGCGATGTGCGACAGACGACGCAGCCCGTAGCACCGCAGGCGCCCGCGGCTCCGTAGCGCCTCGATACCGCAGCACCGCATACGGCAGCATCGCGGCACGGCAATACGGTGACACGGCAATACGGCAATACGGCGAAACGGCGACAACCCGTCGCCCTCCACCCGCCGACCTTTCAGCGCTACATCGGCAGCGCGCCGAACGCGGCCAGCACGACCGGCATCGCGAATGCGGCCGCAATCGTCTGGAACGCGGTGATGCCTGCCATCAGCGGTGCATCGCCGCCGAGCTGGCGCGCCATGATGTACGACGAGGACGACGTCGGCAGCGCCTGGAACAGCAGCGCGATCGTCAGCGCGGCATCGCCGAGCCCGAACAGGCGGCCGGCCGCGAGCGTCGCAAGCGGCATCGCCATGAACTTGAACGCAGACGCGATACACATCGGCTGCATCCAGCCGCGCGCTGCGTCGAACCGCAGCGCAGCGCCCACGCACAGCAGGCCGAGCGGCATCGACGCGGCGCCGAGCGCGCGCACGGCCGGCTCGATCGCTGGCGGAAACGCGATCCCGCCCGCCTGCATCGCGATCCCGAGCGCGCAGCCGACGACCAGCGGATTCGACACGATCCGGTGCACGAGCGCCCATGCGCCGAGTCGCGTCGCGCCGAAGCGCGCGAACACCAGCACGCACATCAGGTTGACGGTCGGCACGATGGCGGCGACGCATACGGCCGCGAGCGCGATCCCGCGCGCGCCGAACAGCCCGGCGGCGAGCGCCGTGCCGACATAGTTGTTGAAGCGCACCGCGCCCTGGAACACCGACGTGAAGCCCGCGCCGTCGACCTGCACGAACCGGCGAACCAGCAGCACCAGCGCCGCGACGACCGCGGTCGACCCGACCAGCGCCGCGGCGAGCGGCACGACCGGCAGCGCTTGCAGCCGCGCATTCGCGAGGCCGTGCGCGAACAGCGCGGGCAGCAGCACGTAATAGCAGAGCCGCTCGGCTTGCGGCCAGAACGCGTCGCCGATGAAGCCCGTGCGCCGCAGCCCGTGGCCGAATGCGACGAGCAGCGCGACCGGCGCGAGCGCGAGCAGGACGGGGCCGATCATCGGCGCGCCCTCAGGCAGGCGGCGAAGCACGGCGACGCGGGAATCCAGCGGGCAGGCGACATGACGGCGGGCGATCGAAAGAGTGACGATGCCGCCAAGTTAGCACGCCGATCCAGCGGCAATAATGGTTAATTATCGGGCGTTCAATGAGAAATTCTCATCGCTGACGCGGTGACTTCGGTCGCCAGCGCACGCGCGAAGCGCTCGGCCGGGCGCGATTGATGTTCGAGCAGCACGACCTCGCGGCCCATCTGCGGCTCGCCGAACGGCAGGCGCGTGACGGGCGGCAGCCGCGCGAGCGTCGCGTCGGGCAGCGCGACGATCGCCGCGCCGAGGCCGCGCGCGACCATCCGTGCGATCGTCTCCGCGCTGTCGAGCACCATTTGCTCGCGCACGCGCACGCCGATGCGGCGCAGCTCGGCGGCGATCATTCGGCCGGCCCAAGCCTGCGCGTCGAAGCGGATGAACGGCAGCGCGTCGAGCAGCGTGCGCGCGTCGCGCTGCGTCGCGTGCGGCGGCGCGAGCAGCCAGAAGCGGTCTTCGTACAAGGTGGTCCACGTGAGCGCGGGCGGGTGCGGGCGCACCGGGCGCGTCGTGATCACCGCGTCGAGCTCGCCGGCGGCGACGCGGTTCGCGAGTTCGGCCGACATGCCGGCCGACACGTGCACGCGCAGCGACGGATGCGCGGCGCGCAGCGCCAGCAGCGCATCGGGCAGCGGGCCCGACAGCGCGGTCTGGATCGCGCCGATGCGCAGCCGGCCGACGAGCTTCTTCTCGTCGCTGAGCGCATCGGGAATCCGGTCGACCAGCGCGAGCACCTGTTCGGCCTGCGCGAGCAGAATGTTGCCGGCTTCGGTCAGCACCGGCTGACGGCGCGACCGGTCGAACAGCCTGACGTTGTATTCGCTTTCGAGCGCCTTGATCTGCAGGCTCACCGCCGATTGCGTAAGGCCGATCGCTTCGCCGGCGCGTGCGAAGGTCCGGTATCGGGCGATCGCGACCAGCGTTCTGAATGCGCGTAGTGACATGGATTCGGTGACGTAGACGGCCCGCGCCGGCACGCGGATTGCTCAGGATGCCGGTCGCGTGCGGCGACAACCGCTGCGCGTTCAGCCGGCACGCTGGCCCACATCATGCCCGCGCGCCCGCGACCCGGCAATCGCGGCGGCGCGGGCCTGCGGTCTCGCTGCCGCATGATGTCTGCCCGACGCTTTCGGGGCGACGCACGGCCGTTGCGTTCGCCCCGGCTATCTTCGGAGGTAACGACGATGCCCGACGACCCCGGTGAGGTTGCACGCGCGAGCTACCGCGCGTACGTCGACAAGGACCGCGACGCGATCGAAGCGCTGATTGCGCCGGATTTCCATTTCACCAGCCCGCTCGACAACCGGCTCGACCGCGACGCGTATCTGGCCCGTTGCTGGCCGAACAGCGCGCTGCTCGCCGGTTTCCGGTTCGTCGACGTCGCCGTGCACGACGAGTACGTGTTCGTCGTCTATGAAGCCGACACGACGAGCGGCAAGCGCTTCCGGAACGCGGAGCGATTACGCGTGCGCGATGGTCGGATCGTGGAGGCTGAAGTGTATTTCGGCTGGTACGTGCCGCATCCTGCGCCCGACGGCGGGTTCATCGCGTCGGCAGGGTGACGGTGTGGCGGGACGGCTGCTGGATGCGGTGCGCGAGGTGAGGCGAGGCGAGGCGACGTGGCGCCCAGGGCGGCGGGCCTGAAACGACCACGCCGCTTCAATCGAAGCGGCGTGACGGGCAATGCGGTTGCAGCGATCGGCCGGCTCGTCGGGCGCGCGCGCAGGCAATGCGAACGATGCGCGCGCGGCGGGCCGGGCCATGACGACGCGGCGTCATGCTCAGCTGCCGAAGTAGACGTTGCAGAAGCTGACGGGGCCCACGCAGGCGTTCGGATCTTCCTGCTTCGATTGCGTACGATCGACACGGCCTGCGGCCTCGACGGTTTCGGCGCGGTTCGCCGGTTGCTGTGCACCGTCGGCCGGGGCGGGCTGGGCGTGCGCGACGGCAGCGGTGAGCGACAGGGCAACGACGGCGAGATACAGCGGCTTCATTTGGGGCTCTCCTGGGTCAGTACCGGCGTCGCCGGCAGTGACCAAACTATAAGCTCGCGGTGCCTAAAGATTAATCACCGCGGGTGTAGAGCTTATTTCCAATCGCAACAAGGGTGAGGTTGCGTGCGCATCGATCGCCGTCGCAGCCGACACGGTTTCCGCCGCCTTCAGCCGTAGTGACGATTGAACGGCGCATCCTTGTCCAGCAGCGCGCTGCGGAGGAAGTGCAGGCAGCCGATGATGCGCTGCATGCGGTGGCGCTCGTCGGGCACCGCGTACCACGCATGCAGCGTATGCTGCGCGGCGCGGATCGCCAGATTCACCGATTTCAGCGTGCGGGCGTGGTGACTTGGCGTCGGATCGTCGAAGAAGCGCGGCAGCTCGTGCAGCACCGCGTCGACCGATGCGGTCCAGTGCAGCGTCTGCGGCGGCTTCGTTGCGCAGAACTCGTTCATCTCGTCGCGCAGGTCGATGACCGCGTGGCCGACCTCGAGCGTCGACAGCATCCAGCGCAATGCAATCCGATGCTGGCGCGTGCGCTTCACGAGCAGCGTGCGCAGCTGCGCCATCAGGTCATGCGTGCTCGACTGGAACCGCGCGGCGAGACCTTCGCGCGTGTCTTCGCAGGCGAGCGTGACCTGGCGGCGCAGATCGTGCGCGATGCGCGACGTGAGCCACGGCATGTGCGTCGGAAACACGACCGCGAACATGATCGAGCAGGCGAGCAGCGCGACGACGACCGCGACGCCGTTGTTGATCAGCAACTCGGGCGTATACGAAATCGCGTTGTCCGGCCCGGCCAGCAGACAGAAGAACACCGCAAACCCGATCCCGTAGCCGGACAGGCCCGGTCGCATCGCGAGAAATGCGCCGAGGCCGAGCACCGGCGTGAGCGCCGCGCACAGCAGCGGAAAGCCGTCGATGTTCGGATAGACGTAGCACAGGCACACGTAGCCGACGGCCGTCGCGAACGCCGCGCCGACGCTCATCTGTGCGACGAATTTCGGCGCGCGCGGCGACGTCGAGCTCAACGCGCACGCGATGGCCGTGGAGATCACGGCCAGCGAACCGCTCGGCCACTCCGACGCGATCCAGAACGCGCTCATCGCGCCCACGGCGACGAGCGTGCGCAGGAACGCGAAGCCGACGAAGAACGAATTCGTCTTCACCGCGTAGTGCGTGACCGAGCGCTCGAACGCGTGATCGTCGCGGTCGAGCGACGCGTTGGTGTCCGCATAGCCGAGATACTCGCCGATGAAGCGATACATCAGCTCGATCGCGGTATCGAAATCGAGCAGGCCGCCGGCCGCATGATCCTCGATCGCGCGGCGCGACGCGCGTGCGGCCTTCGGCAGCGCCGCGTGGAAGCGGCGCAGTTCCAGCAGCGCGCCGGTCGTCGTCGTGATGCCGCGCTGCCGCTCGTCGCGCAAGGCGGCGATCCGCTGCGCGAGGCCGTCGAGGTGCGGCGCGATCGCACCGAGCACGGCGTCCGACTGGTTCACGCGCAGGCGCTTGATGAGCTGGTGCAGCGCGTGCAGCCGCGTGCAGGCGTTCATGAACTCGCTGTTCAGCCGCGCGAGCCGGCGGCTGCGTGCGCGAATGTGCGGGTCTTCGAACGATGCGAACGCACGGTTCGCCTCGAAGCCGACGATCTCGTCGACGAAGTCGGCGAAGCGCCGTTCGAAGTCGCCGCGCGCCAGCTCGCCGGACAGCGCGCTGGCCGCGAACGAGGCGAACTTCACGCGACGCGCGGCCAGCGAGCGCATCAACGCCTTCGCGGAACTGAGCGGCAGGATCAGCGCGCTGACCGCACCCGAGCAGGCGATCCCGAGCGCGACTTCGGCGGCGCGCGTGAGCGCCGACTGGAACAGCGTCTGCGGCGTCATCACCGCGGGCAGGCCGATCAGCGCGGCCGTGTAGCCGGCGAGCACGAAGCCGTACCAGCGAAAGTGACGGTTGCGCACCGCGAGCGCGATGCAGCTGCCGATCCACAGCGTGATGCCGGCCATGTACAGCTCGGGCTGCTGCGCGAACAGGCCGCCGAGCGCCAACGCGGCCACCAGGCCGGCCGCCGTGCCGAGCACGCGGTAGAAGCTCTTCGCGAACACCATCCCCGACAACGGCTGCATCAGCACGAACACGGTGGTCATTGCGGTGCGCGGCTGCGACATCTCGAGCCGCATCGCGATGCCCATCGCGAGCAGCGCGGCGAGCACGGTCTTGGCGAGGTGCAGCCAGATCAGCCCGTCGCTCGTCGCCCAGTCGCGTGCGGCTTTGCCGAGCGGATCGAGCCAGGTGCTCCATCGTGGCGGTTCGATGGGAGGTTGCTCGATCGCAGGTTGTGGCTTCATGAAAAGGCAGGGGTCCGTGCGGTGCCGTCGTGCGGCCGAACAGGACCAGTCGACTGATGAGGCACCGATTGTAGGAGCGCCGCGCGTGTGCATTAACGCAGTTGCAGGGAAACGATAGTTGCTGGCGTGGCAACAATCTGTCGCACCCGCTGGAGGAAAATGACGGCTCTGCTACAGGTGGCTTACAGGAATGGATACGCTACAAAACATGCGCGTGTTTACGCGCGTGGTCGAGACAGGCAGTTTCACTGCCGCCGCACAATCGCTGAACTCGACGACGGGCGCGATGTCGCGCGCGGTGTCCGAGCTCGAAGCGCGGCTGCGCACTCGTCTGATGAATCGCTCGACCCGCCGCCTTGCGCTGACCTCGGCCGGCGAAAACTATTTACGGCGCTGTCGCCAGATTCTCGCCGACGTCGATCGCGCGGAGGAGGAGGCGAGCTGCGCGCATGAGCGCCCGGCGGGCGTGCTGCGCATGCACAGCTTCGCGAGCGTCGGCCATCACTACGTGATGCCCACGCTCACGCGCTATCACGCGCAGTATCCGGACGTGTCGATCGAACTGTCGCTGTCGCAGCGGATGCCCGACCTGTTCGACGGCACGAGCGACATGGCGGTCGTGACCGCGTCGTCGCTGCCCGATTCGGAACTCGTGTCGCACCTGCTCGGCTCGACCTTCAGCATCCTGTGCGCGTCGCCCGAATACGTGACGCGCCACGGCGCGCCGGAGCATCCGACCGATCTCGGCGCGCACGCGTGCCTGACGCTCTGCACGCCGGCGTTCCCGACGCACGAGTGGGTGCTCGAAGGCGCCGACGGCGTCGAGCAGATCCATGTCGCCGGGCCGGTGCAAACCAACACGGCCGAGTCGCTCGCGCTCGCGATCCGCGACGGCCTCGGCATCGGCATGCTGCCGCTGTATTCGGCGATCGACGCGTTGCAGGACGGCACGCTCGTGCGCGTGTTGCCGAGCCACATCCTGCAGAAGATGAACGTGTATGCGCTGTATCCGTCGCGCCGTTTCGTCGACGCGAAGGTGCGCACCTGGGTCGAGATGCTGCGCGCGCAGGTGCCGGGGATGATCGCGCACGACGTCGAGATGCTGCAGGCGATCGCGCGCGAGAGCGAGCCGCAGGAAGCCTGAGCGTGCTGCACGAGCGGCGAACGCCTGCCCTGTGTGGGTTGCGCGGCTCGCATCGCTTGCGGGGCGTCGTGTAGAAGCCGTGCGCCGTGCCGCGCCCGCATGATGCGTATCGTGCGGGCGCGGCGTCGTTTGATGCGCGTTACAGCGAAGGCTTCGCCGCCACGCCCGATTCGGTCGCGCCGCCTTCGGCCGGGCCGTACGCGCGTTGCGCCGCATCGCGCGCGGCGAGCCGCTTGGCCGCGAGGCGCTGCTGGGCGGCCATGAGATCGTCCGGGTAGTTGCCGGCGTCGCCGAGTGCCGGGTTGTAGCCGACCGATTCGAGATCGTAGAGCTCCTGAAGCACCTGCGCGCGCGTGACGGGCACCTTGGCCGACTGGGCAAACGACAGGGCCGGAGCGACGAGCAGCACGGCAGCGGCGGCGGTGACGACGAGCGATTTCACGAGATTCTCCTGTACACGGGGTGAGGCCGGTTCGACGATCGCGATGCATGATCGCAATGCGATTCGATCCATGGATGCCAGTCTATTCAGCGCACGCAGGCGCAAAAACCCCGATTCCAGGCAGGCAGCTTCTCAGATGGAACAACATTCTCGGATGCAGCATGAATGAACGCCGCCCGCGTCGGATGAACCGGCCGGTCAGGGCAGGTTCATCGTTGCGGGCGGCGTTCAGATCAGACGAATCGACGCTCAGAAGCGCGTGCGCATGCCGATCGTGCCGACGATCTGGTTGGCGGTGGTCGATGCGCCGCCCGACGTGTTGATGAACGCCTGGTAGCCGCGGCCCGATGCGTGCTGATACATCGCTTCCGCGTACAGGTCGGTGCGGCGCGACAGCTTGTAGACGGCCTGCAGGTCGACCTGGTGCCACTTCGGATCGGTGCCGTGCTTGCTGTCCGGATTCGACACGCTCGCGTCCGTGTAGACGTAGGCTGCGCCCAGGCTCACGGCCGGCGTCACCGCATAGCGCACGTTCAGGTCGTAGTTGTTGAACGCGACCTGGCCGGTCGAGCCGAACGAACCCGAGTTGTCATACTGCGAGCGCGTATAGACGAAGCCGACGGTCGCCGGGCCGAACACGTAGCTGAGGCCGCCGCCGTACGAACGCATGCGGTCCGCGCCGACCGACCAGCCGCCCTGGCTCAGGCTCTTCGCTTCCGCGACGTCGGTCGCGCCCGGGCTCGCGCTGGTCGAGCCCTTGGTGCCGTTCATCTGCAGGTACGCGCCGGCGACCTTCAGCGGGCCGTTCGTGTAGCTGGCCGCGAAGCTGTAGGCGCGGTTGCTGCCGAAGTTCGTCGCGTTCGAGAAGCCGTACAGCGCGCCGACCTTGAACCCGGCGATCGTGTCGCTCGTGTACTTGACCGCGTTGTTGATACGCACCGAGTGGTTCAGGTTGTCGTTGTCGAACGGATGCGCGAAGCCCGTGTCACCGAAGTCGCCGGACGTCGCCGACAGCGGCGCGACGAAGTCGACCATCGTGTCGTACTGGCGGCCGAGCGTCAGCGTGCCGTAGCCGGCTTCGCTCAGGCCCACGTATGCGTGCCGGCCGAACAGCTTGCTGTCCTGGCCGAGCGCGCCGTTGTTCACGTTGAAGCCGTTCTCGAGCACGAACAGCGCCTTCAGGCCACCGCCGAGATCTTCGGAGCCCTTCAGGCCGAAGCGGCTGCCGTTGATCGTGCCGCTCGTCATGCGCCAAAGCGATGCGCCGCCCGCGTTGTTGGTATAGGCGATGCCGGCGTCGATCAGGCCGTACAGCGTGACCGAGCTTTGTGCATGGGCGAGCGGCGCGAACAGCGCGGTCGTGCATGCGGCGGCAACGAGGGTTTTCTTCATCTGACAGCTCCTGCGTGTGGATGGATGACCAAAGTTCGGCGCAAGTTTAGGGGCGCGCGCGCCCGATTCGCGCGACGGCCGTCCGGAGACACTGTTGCGAGTTACGCAAAAGTGTGTCACACGGAGTTCACAAATCGCTGCAGCCGCGGAACCATACGCGTTTTCGTCACCGATGCGCTCCGCAAGACGCCGGCTGGGTGTGCGGCGTGTCGCAAATCGACAACATGCAGGCTCGCCGGTGCGAGCAGTTGATCGGCGCGCGGCGCGCATGGACAATGCACAGGCCCATACCGAGATCCGGAGATTCCGATGGTCACGCCCCGCCGACCTTCCCTCAGCAGCGCGCTGTGCTATCGCGACCCGAAAGGCGCGCTGGACTGGCTGGAGCACGCGTTCGGCTTCGAGCGCGCGATCGTCGTCATGACGCCGGCCGGCGACATCGCGCACGCGGAAATGACGTTCGGCGACGGTCTCGTCATGGTCGGCGGCGCCTGGGCCGACTGCATCGCGTCGCCGGAGGACACCGGCGGCCGCAATACCCAGCACGTCCACGTGCATCTTCCGGACGACGCCGACATCGACGCGCACTGCGAGCGCGCGCGTGCGGCCGGCGCCGAGATCCTGCAGCCGCCGGCCGATCAGTTCTACGGCGACCGCACGTATCGCGCGCGCGATCCCGGCCGGCACGTATGGACCTTCGGCAAGCACGTGCGCGACGTGACGAACGACGAAATGCGCGCGGCGACCGGCCTGACGATCCACACGTTCCATTGAGCGCGACGCGGCATCTCGCTCACCCGTTCCCACCCGCGGCCCGCTGCGGCCGCTTCACGCCTGGACCCACATGAACGTCATCAATGCGCGCCTGCGCGGCCGCGACGGCCTGTTCACGATCGGCATCGACGCCGACACGATTACCCGCATCGACGCGCAGCATGCGCCGCTCGCGCCCGGCCACGCCGACGACGTCGACGCGGGCGGCCGGCTCGCGATCGCGCCGCTCGTCGAGCCGCACATTCATCTCGATGCGGTGCTCACGGCCGGCGAGCCGGCCTGGAACATGAGCGGCACGCTGTTCGAGGGGATCGAGCGCTGGTCCGAGCGCAAGGCGACCATCACGCACGACGACACCAAGGCGCGCGCGCATGCGGCGATCGGCATGTTGCGCGATCACGGCATCCAGCACGTGCGCACCCACGTCGACGTCACCGACCCGACGCTCGCCGCGCTGAAGGCGATGCTCGAAGTGAAGGAGGAGGCGCGCGGGCTGATCGATCTGCAGATCGTCGCGTTTCCGCAGGAGGGCATCGAGTCGTTCGACGGCGGCCGCGCGCTGATGGAGCAGGCGATCGACCTCGGCGCGGACGTGGTCGGCGGGATTCCCCATTTCGAGAACACGCGCGAGCAGGGCGTCAGCTCGATCCGCTTCCTGATGGAGCTGGCCGAGCGCACCGGCTGTCTCGTCGACGTCCACTGCGACGAGACCGACGATCCGCAGTCGCGCTTTCTGGAAGTGCTCGCGGAAGAGACGCGCGTGCGCGGGATGGGCGCGCGCGTGACGGCCAGCCACACCACCGCGATGGGCTCCTACGACAACGCGTACTGCTCGAAGCTGTTCCGGCTGCTCAAGCGCGCGGGGCTGAACTTCGTGTCGTGCCCGACCGAGAGCATCCATCTGCAGGGCCGCTTCGACACGTTTCCGAAGCGGCGCGGCGTCACGCGCGTCGCCGAACTCGATCGCGCCGGGCTGAACGTGTGCTTCGGACAGGATTCGATCAAGGATCCGTGGTATCCGCTCGGCAACGGCAATATCCTGCGCGTGCTCGACGCCGGCCTGCACATCTGCCACATGATGGGCTACCAGGACCTGCAGCGCTGCCTCGACTTCGTCACCGACCACGGCGCGACGACGATGCATCTCGGCGAGCGCTACGGGATCGAGGTCGGGCGGCCGGCCAGCCTCGTCGTGCTCGACGCCGACAGCGACTACGAAGCGGTGCGGCGGCAGGCGAAGGCGACGCTGTCGGTTCGCCACGGGAAAATCATCATGCGGCGGGAGCCCGAGCGCATCACGTATCCGGCGTGACGCGTTCGGCGCGGCGCACCGCGCCGCGGCTTCGTTTCCCCGATATAGTCATGAAGCGCATGAGTTGATTCGAAAAAGACGTTTGCCTCATGATCGGCCGGCCCCTACGATGCGTTCCTGACAGCGGCGCGCATGGTGCGCGCCGCGGCGTCGATCCTGACTCGCCTGCCCATGCGCCCCGATCTGCCGTCCGCCCCCACGCCTGTTTCGCCGCCCGCCAGCCCGTTCGCGCGGATCGCCATCGTCACGGTCCTGACCGGTATCGGAGCCGGCTTCGGCGGGATGCTGCTCGCGCTGCTGCTGCATGCGATCCAGCACGTCGCGTACGGCTACGACCTCGCGCATGTGATCGGCGCCGAGAGCTTTCTGACCGGCGTGACGCGCGCCGAGCCGCTGCGGCGGGCCGGCGTGCTGATCGTGTGCGGGCTCGTCGCCGGCGGCGGCTGGTGGGCGCTGTACCGTTACGGCCGGCCGCTCGTCAGCATCCGGCGCGCCGTGCGCGCGGCCGATCCGCGCATGCCGTTGGTCAGCACCACGGTTCATGCGCTGTTGCAGATCGTGACCGTCGCGCTCGGCTCGCCGCTCGGCCGCGAGGTCGCGCCGCGCGAAATCGGCGCGCTGCTCGCCGGGCGGCTCGCGCAGCGCGCGGGGCTCACGCCCGCCGACTGTCGGCTGATGGTCGCGTGCGGGGCCGGCGCCGGCCTCGCGGCCGTCTACAACGTGCCGCTCGGCGGCGCCGTGTTCGTGCTCGAAGTGCTCGTCGGCACGTTCGAGCTGCGCGCGCTGGTGGTGGCGCTCGTCACGTCGGCGCTCGCCGCGGCCGTCGCGTGGCTCGGCCTCGGCAACGAACATCAGTACACGGTGCCGCCGTTCGTGCTGAGCACGCCGCTGGTGGCGTGGTCGATCGTCTGCGGGCCGCTGTTCGGCTTCGCCGCGTACGGCTTCGTGCGGCTCACGACCCGCGCGCGCGCCGATGCGCCGAAGGGCGCGTGGCTGCCGGTGCTCGCGCTCGTCAACTTCGCGGTGATCGGCTTGCTCGCGATGCGCTTCCCGCAACTGCTCGGCAACGGCAAGGGGCCGGCGTCGCTCGGTTTCGACGGCACGCTGACGGTCGGCCTCGCGGCCACGCTGCTCGTGCTGAAGGTGCTGATCGAAGCGGGCAGCCTGCGCGCGGGCGCAGAGGGCGGGCTGCTGACGCCGGGGCTCGCGAACGGCGCGCTGCTCGGCGTCGTGCTGGGCGGGTTGTGGAGCGCCGTGTGGCCGGGCGCGTCTATCGGCGGCTGCGCGCTGGTCGGCGCGACCGCGTTTCTCGCCGCGTCGATGCAGATGCCGATCACGGCCGTCGTCCTGCTGCTCGAATTCACGCGCGCGAATCACGACAGCCTCGTGCCGATGCTGCTGGCCGTGGCCGGCTCGCTCACCGCATACCGGTTCGCGCAGCAGCTCGCGCAACGCCGGGCGAATGCGGTCGCGGCGGTGGGCGTCGGCGCGACGGCGGCTCGCTAGGGGGCGTACGCAGCGCATCGCCGCGCATGCGCCGGCCGCGCGCCGTTCAGGCAGAATCGGCATTCCGTTTCCTGCCGATGGACTCCGCATGACCGATCCGAATCAGCCGTGCGCGCGCGACGCATACGCGAGCTTCGCGCAACGCTACGCGGACATCGCGCCGACCAAGGCGCACAACGCGCTGTACGAACGCCCGGCGTCGCTGGCGCTGCTCGGCGACGTCGCCGGCCTCGCGGTGCTGGACGCCGGCTGCGGCCCCGGCATCTGCAGCGAGCACCTCGCGCGCCACGGCGCGACCGTCCACGCGTTCGACATCACGCCCGAGATGGTCGCGCTCGCGCGAGCGCGCTGCGCCGGGCTCGCGGTCGAGGTGGCGCAGGGCGATCTCGCGGCGCCGCTCGACTGGCTGCCCGAGCGCGCCTTCGACAAGATCCTGTGCTCGCTCGCCTTCGACTACGTGCGCGATCTCGCCGTGCCGCTGCGGGAATTTGCGCGCGTCGCGCGGCCGGGCGCGACGCTGGTGTTCTCGATGGCGCATCCGATGCGCGACTGGATGGACGAGCGTACGCGCGGCGACGGCACGTACTTCGAAACGAGCCGGTTCGGCTTCCACTGGTCGGGTTTCGGCGAACCGAAACCCTATGTCGAAGCGTGGCGCCGGCCGCTGGCCGAGATACTGAACCCGCTCGCCGACGCCGGCTGGCGGCTCGACCGCTTCGTCGAACCGACGCCGCTGCCGCAGATGAAGGCCGTGTCGGAACGGCTCCATGCGGAGCTGTCGCGCTCGCCTGCATTCCTCTGCATCCGCGCGCGCCGCTGACGCCGCCGACGCCACATGTGCGGTCGGCGTCGTGCGCGGCTTACTTCTGCGGCGCGTCGGTCAGCGTGCCGAGGAACGCCTCGATGTCCTTGATGTCCTGCTCGGTCATCGCGGGCCGGTCGCCGGGCTTGCGGTCGAACGGCGCATCGGTCACGTCGACGTTCGCGCGGTATTGCGGCGGAATGTCGTCGTATTCGTCGACCTTGCCGTCCGCGCCGCGCGGATAGAACTTCTGCGGCGCGATGCTGCGCTCGTTGTAGAACGCCATCACCTGATCGAGCGTGTGGAACACGCCGTTGTGGAAGAACACCTGGCGCGTCGCCGCGTTGCGCAGCGTCGGCGTGAGGAACATCCCGCAGTACTGCGTCTGGTCCTTCAGGTCGTCGCGGAACGGCCCGCACACGCCGAGATCGTGGAACGCCGGGTTGCGGTTCGCCGCGAGCGCGCGGTTGCGCGGCACGCCGAGCGCCTCGTACTGGTAGTCGGTGAACATCGGCGGCAGGCCGTCCTTGCCCGGCTGCGACAGATGGCAGCCGGCACAGTTGGCCTTGGCCGGATCGTTGAAGAGCCGCAGCCCGCGCAGCTCGGTCTGCGTGAGGCGCGCGCGGCCTTCCAGCCAGCGATCGTACTTGCTGTCGTACGGATGGAACGACCGGTCCTCGACCTGGTATCGCGCAATCGCGAACATCGCCTCCGATACGACGAGCTGCGAGCTCGCGAACACGCGCGGGCCGAACAACTGCTCGAAGCGCGCGCGATGCGGCGACTGCGCGAGCTTGCGCGCGACGTCGTCGATGCTCGCGTTGGCCATCTCGACCGGGTTCAGCAGCGGCCCGAACGCCTGCTGCTGCAGCGTGTCGGCGCGGCCGTCCCAGAACATGCCGCCTTGCGGCACGAGTTGCGGCGCGGCCGCCGTGCCGGCCACCTTCTGCGCCTTGACCACGCCGGCAGCCGACGCCGCCTGCTGCGCGACGCTCGGCGCCGCGTCGTTTTCGCCCGCATCGGGGCCGATGCTGAAGTTCGGCTGCCGGTACAGATACATCAGCGACGGCGGCGGGCGGTAGCCCTGCTGCGTCATCGTGAGGCCGCCGGGCTGCACGTCGAGCGCGTTCGGCGGCCCGTAAGCGCGGTCGGGGCTGTGGCACGACGCGCACGACTGCTTGCCCGATGCCGACAGCGACGGATCGAAGAACAGCGCGCGCCCGAGCTGCGCGACCGCGGACAGCGGCTGCACGGGCGGCCGCTGCAGCACCACGGGATGCGGATTGGCGCCGGTCCAGTTCGCGACGACCTCGCCGATCGCGGCCGGCGTGCGCGCCGGAAACGCGACCGCGAAGGCGCCGTAGCCGAGCACGGCCGCGGCGAGCACGAAGGCCGCGCGGCGCAGCACGCGGGTGGGGGAGCGCGGCGCGGCGGCGCCGGGCGTGTCGGGGGACGGGTACGCGGGACGAGCTGTCATGCTGTGGGTCGAGGCGGTCGGGCGCCGCACGCGGCGGCGCTTGAAATGGAAACGGCCGGCGCGCGATGCGCCGGCCGACAGAGGCCGGTCAGGCGGTACCGGTCAGTTCGCCGGCGCCGCGCTCAGCACGGTGCCCTGGGTCGGATCGAGATACAGCGGCGCCGTGTTCGGCTTCGACGAGAAGTCGAACAGCCCGCGCAGGTCGCCTGCGACCGCATCGAACGAGCCGCCGCCGATGCGCTGGCCGCCGAGCCAGTTGTCCTCGATGAAGCGCAGGACCGATGCCTGGTCGATCAGCGTGTGGTCGACGTAGTTCTGCTTCGCGTACGGCGAGATCACGACCAGCGGGATGCGCACACCGGGGCCGCAGCGGCCGTTCACGGTGCTGCCGTTCACGCCGGTGGTGCCGCCGGAGCCGCACTTGCCGTTGCCGTTGAGCTGGTCGACCGCGTCGGACGACGCATGGGTCGGCGGCGTGTACACGTGGTCGTACCAGCCGTCCGAGTCGTCATACGTGACGATCACGGCCGTGTTCTGCCAGTCCGGCTGCTGCTGCAGGAAGTTGACCACCTTCGTCACGAACGCCTGCTCGTCGAGCGGGTCCGAGTAGCCGGCGTGCGCGTCCTGTGCAGCCGGCGCCTTCAGGAAGCTGACCGACGGGAAGTTGCCTGCCTTCACGGCCGCGAAGAAGTCGTCGCTGTCGTACTGGTGGTTCGCCGGCTCCGCCGTCTTGCCGTCCGTCTGGACGCTCGAGCCGATCGCCGCGATCGAGCTCGGCCGCGTGTGCTGCGGGTTCGACGTCGACGCGTAGTACTGGAACCAGTTGTGATGCGGGATGTAGTCGGCCGTCGCCGCGTTCACCGCCGTCGCGACCGTGCTGCGCGCGCAGCCCGTCGTGCCGTTGCCGTTGGTCGTCGACAGGTTGAAGCCGCCCATGAAGCCGCCCCACGTGATCTTCGCGGCGTTCAGCAGGTCGCCGATGTTCTTGCCGCTCATCATCGCCTGGTCGGTCGTGCTCGAGCACACGTCGTAGCCGGGGTCGACGTCGTTGATCATCGTGAGGCCGCCCTGGCCGTCGTTGATGTAGTACGACGTGGCCGCGAGCGTCGACGGCTGCTTCGACGTCTTGACGATCTGCATCCCGTTGGTCTGGCCCGCGATCAGGTTCAGCGCGCCCGGCGTCGACGGGCCGTAGACCGTCGTGTACGCGTTGTCGCTCATCGAGAAGCGCTGCGCGTAGTTCCACAGTGCCGTGACGGTGTTGCCGTCGAAGTAGCCCATCACCTGGCCCTTCGTGCCGAACGCGCCGGCGCCGCCCGCCGACGCCTTGCCGGTGTATTTCGGGAACAGGTCGGCGAGGCCGTTGTCCGCGGCCAGCTGTTCGGCCGTGTACGCGTGGTTCTGGTCGGCCGTGGCGGCCTGTGTGCGATCGAGGCGGAACGGATTGGCCGCGTCGGTGCCGTTGGCGGTGTTCGTGAAGTTCGGGTTCGCGGTGAGCAGCGTGCCCGTCAGCCCGTTGATCGACGGCGTGCCGGCCTTCGCGGTGAACGCCGGCTCGCCGGCCGGGTTCGTCGCGTTCGGGTAAGTGCCGAAATAGTGGTCGAACGACACGTTTTCGCCGTAGATCACGACGACGTGCTTGATCGGCGTGGCGGTCTGCAGCGCATCCTGCGACGACACCGCGGGCGTCGACGAGGGACCGTCGCTGCCGCCGCAGGCGAACAGCGCCAGTGTGGCGCCGGCGCAGGCGGTGACGAGCAAGGCTTGACGAAACATCGGGAAACTCCAGGTAGGTTGTTCGACGAAGGAGCGCCGCTGCGTCACCGGGTCGGTTCGGCGCGGCGCTCGTGGTAGAGCCCCGGCATTGAAACAGCTTGGTATGAAGATATGGGGGCGGAGCGGTTTCGCGATCATTGCGTGCCGGTATCGATTCCATTACGCCGCGCGCCGATGCGAAAGACAGTGGAAAGGAACGGCGCGCGTTCAGGCGCGTGCGATGACGGCGGCGGCATGTGTCGGCATCGCCGAGGCCCGCCTCGTGCGCCTCCTGCGTCGCGCGGCCGGTCGCTCATTCGGCGAAGCCGGTCCGCAAGCCTTTTTTGACAAGCCCGGGACGGATTCTTACGATGATCGGCCTGCGGCGACCCATTCCGCGTCGCTGCCGTCAGCGAGTGTCCAACGTGCCGATTCCCGTCCTGTTCGCCGTCCTGTGTGCCGCCTTCCTGCATGCGTCGTGGAATGCGCTGGTGCGCAGCAGCGGCGACCGGCTGCGCTCGGCCACCGTCCTGCAGATCGCGATCGGGTTGTTCGCGCTGCTGTTCCTGCCGGCCGCCGCGCCGATCGCGGCCGCGAGCTGGGCGTGCGTCGTCGCGTCCGCGGCGATTCACGTGGTCTACACGCTGCTGCTGGTGCGCGCGTACGAGCACGGCGACCTGAGCGTTGCGTATCCGGTCGCGCGCGGCACCGCGCCGCTGCTCGTCACGCTCGGGGCCGCGGCGTTCGCGGGCGAGCGCCTGAGCGCCGGCGCTCAATGCGGACTCGTCCTGATCTGCGCGGGCATCATGGCGATCGGCCTCGAGCGGCGCGCGGGCGCGGCGCACCGGATGAAGCAGGTGCTGCCGATCGCGTTCGCGACCGGCGTTTCGATCGCCGCGTACAGCGTCGTCGACGGAATCGGCGTGCGGGAAAGCGGCAGCACGATCGGCTATGCGGCGTGGACGTTCGTGCTGACCGGGGCGCTGATGGCCGCGTACTACCGGCTGCGGGCGGGGCCGCTGCGGCTCGCGCAGAATCTCGCCGACACCGCGAAGGCCGCGTGCGGCGGCGTGTTCGCGGCGCTCGCCTACGCGATCGTGATCTGGGCCATGGCGCGTGCGCCGATGGGGCCGGTGTCCGCCTTGCGCGAAACGAGCGTGGTGTTCGCGGCGCTGATCGCGCGCGTGTATCTCGGCGAGCGGCTGACGCCGCGTCGCGCGGCCGGATGTGCGGTGATCGCCGGCGGCGCGCTGCTGATCAGCGCGTTCGAAGCCGTGCGCTGAGCAAGGCGGCCCGCGCTGCGCGGCAGAGCATCAGGTTTCGACCGGCATCGCGCTCGTGCATTTGATTTCATCGAGACAGACGCTCGAATGCACGCCGCTCACGCCGGGAATCCGCATCAGCGTCTCGAGCAGGAACGTCGACAGGCCTTTCAGATCGCGCGCGACCACCTTCAGCACGTAGTCGATATCGCCGGTCACCGAAAAGCATTCCTGGATCTGCGCGAGATCGGACACGAGCTTCTGGAATTTCGACAGGTCGCGGATATGCCCGCGCTCCATCGTGACGTGCACGAACGCGGTGACGCCGAAGCCGAGCGTGTCCGGGCACAGGCGGGTTTCGTAACGGCGGATCGCGCCGATCTCCTCGAGGCGCCGATGGCGCCTGAGCGTCTGCGCGGGCGACAGGCCGACCGCCTTCGCGAGATCGAGGTTCGACGCACGGCCGTTCTCCTGCAGCACCGCCAGCAAGTGGCGATCGACGCGATCGAGAACCGGTTCAGGCATTTTTGTTTCCTCATCTGTCTCCCGCGTGCAATCTTATCTCATAATGTAGGGTTTGCATGAGCGGGTTACGCAACCCGATTTCGCGGTCGCGACGCTAAACTGACGCCGGATTTTCGCGTACGGCCGCGACCATGCGGGCGATGGCGGCCCTCCGCGGCAGGTCCGGCGGGCCTGCGGACGAAGGGGCGCCGCCGCGCGAAGATCGCAGTCCCCAACCCGGCGCCTCCACGAACGGTGGCCGGCACAGTAAAACAGCGCCCGGCACACCGAGGCGCGCCGCACCGCTTCGGGCGGAGGCGGACAGAACGGAGAAGACATGGTTTCTGGAAACGAGAAGGACGGCCTGAAGCGGGGGCTGAAGAACCGGCACATCCAGCTGATCGCGCTCGGCGGCGCGCTCGGCACGGGGCTGTTCCTCGGCATCGCGCAGACGATCAAGATGGCCGGCCCGTCCGTGCTGCTCGGCTATGCGGTCGCAGGTGTCGTGGCGTTCTTCATCATGCGCCAGCTCGGCGAGATGGTCGTCGACGAGCCGGTCGCTGGTTCGTTCAGCTACTTCGCCGACAAATACGTCGGCCATTTCACCGGCTTCCTGTCCGGCTGGAACTACTGGGTGCTGTACATCCTCGTCAGCATGGCCGAGCTGTCGGCCGTCGGGATCTACGTGCAGTACTGGTGGCCGGGCGTGCCGACCTGGGTGTCGGCGCTCGTGTTCTACGTCGCGATCAACCTGCTGAATCTGGCGAGCGTGAAGTCGTACGGCGAGACGGAATTCTGGTTCTCGATCATCAAGGTCGCGGCGATCGTCGGCATGATCGGCTTCGGCGGCTGGCTGCTGGTGAGCGGCCACGCGGGGCCGGAAGCGAGCATCGCGAACCTGTGGCAGCACGGCGGCTTCTTCCCGAACGGCGTGTCGGGCCTCGTGATGTCGATGGCGGCGATCATGTTCTCGTTCGGCGGGCTGGAGCTGATCGGCATCACCGCGGCCGAGGCCGACGATCCGAAGCACAGCATTCCGCGCGCGACCAACCAGGTGATCTATCGCATCCTGATTTTCTACATCGGCGCGCTGGCCGTGCTGCTGTCGCTGTATCCGTGGGAGAAGGTCGTCACCGGCGGCAGCCCGTTCGTGCTGATCTTCCATGCGCTGAGCAGCAACCTCGTCGCCAACGTGCTGAACGTGGTCGTGCTGACGGCCGCGCTGTCGGTCTACAACAGCGGCGTGTACAGCAACAGCCGGATGCTGTTCGGGCTGGCGACGCAGGGCAACGCGCCTAAGGTGCTGTGCTCGGTGAACCGGCGCGGCATCCCGCTCGCCGCGCTCGGCGCGTCGGCGCTCGCCACCGGCGTCTGCGTGCTGGTCAACTACTTCATGCCCGGCAAGGCGTTCGAGGTGCTGATGGGGCTGGTCGTGTCGGCGCTCATCATCAACTGGGCGATGATCACGCTGATCCACCTGAAATTCCGTCAGGCCAAGCGGATCGCCGGGGAGCAGACTTCGTTCCGCAGTCTCGGCTATCCTTTCACGAATTATCTGTGCTTGGCGTTCATGGCCGGCATTCTGGTCGTGATGTACCTGACGCCCGATCTGCGCCTGTCGGTGTACCTGATCCCGGTCTGGCTCGCGGTGCTCGCGATCGGGTATCGCTTCCGCCAGAAGAATGCCCGCTATGCGCTCGGCGACGGCGCATCGGCGCGCTGACGCAGGCCCGCACCCGATCACTCCTACGAACCAGACCGACATAGCCATGTTCGAACACATCGACGCGTACCCGGGCGACCCGATCCTGACGCTCAACGAGAACTTCCAGAAGGATCCGCGCGACCAGAAGGTCAACCTGAGCATCGGCATCTATTTCGACGCCGACGGCCGGATTCCGGTAATGGCCGCCGTGCGCGAGGCCGAAACCGCGCTGCAGCGCGACGTCGGCCCGAAGCCGTATCTGCCGATGGTCGGCCTCGCCGCGTACCGCGACGCGGTGCAGGCGCTGGTGTTCGGCGCCGATCACCCGGCGCGGGCGGCCGGCCGCATCGCGACCGTGCAGACGCTCGGCGGCTCGGGCGCGCTGAAAGTCGGCGCCGATTTCCTGAAGCGCTACTTCCCGGACGCGCAGGTGTGGCTCAGCGATCCGAGCTGGGAAAACCACCGTTTCATCTTCGAGCGCGCCGGCTTCACGGTGAACACCTACCCGTACTACGACGCGGCGACGGGCGGCCTGAAGTTCGACGCGATGCTCGCGGCGATCGACGCGCTGCCGGCGCGCAGCATCGTGCTGCTGCATGCGTGCTGCCACAACCCGACCGGCGTCGATCTCGACGAAGGCCAGTGGGAGAAGCTGATCGACGTGATCGAGGCGCGCGAGCTGCTGCCGTTCGTCGACATGGCGTATCAGGGCTTCGGCGCGGGCCTCGACGCCGATGCGTTCGCGGTGCGCGAGCTGGCCCGCCGCGGCGTGCCGGCGCTCGTCGCGAATTCGTTCTCGAAGAACTTTTCGCTGTACGGCGAGCGCGTCGGCGCGCTGAGCGTCGTGTGCGAGGATGCGGACGCGGCCGAGCGCGTGCTCGGCCAGCTGGCCGGCGCGGTGCGCTCCAACTACAGCAACCCGCAGACGTATGGCGCGAAGCTCGTCGCGACCGTGCTGAACACGCCGGCGCTGCGCAAGCAGTGGGAGGAGGAGCTTGCCGCGATGTGCCGCCGGATTGCGCGGATGCGCCAGGCGATCCACGACGGCCTGCGCGACCACGTGAGCGGCGAAGCGCTGACGCGCTACGTGAAGCAGCGCGGGATGTTCACGTACACCGGGCTGACCGAGACGCAGGTCGACGCGCTGCGCGACGTGCACGGCGTCTACATTCTGCGTTCGGGCCGCATGTGCGTGGCCGGGCTGAACGATTCGAACGTCGGCATCGTCGCCGATGCGATCGGCAAGGTGCTGAAGAGCGGCGTCTGAGGGGCGTCTGAGGGGCGTCCGAGCGGCGTCCGGGCACGCCCGATCGTCCTGACGAAACCGGCTGTCTCCCGCGCGGAGGCAGCCGGTTTTTTGTTGTGCGGCGCGGGCGCGGCAGTACGATACGGAATCGAATCCGTAGCAAAGGAGCGGCATGGCAATTCGAATCGTACGGCTCGGCACGCCGCGGGCGGCCGGCGAGGGCACACGGATCGGCACGGTGCGGCGGCCGCCGCGCGGCGTGCCGAAGGCGGAATTCGCGTCGCGCGACTACTATGACGTGTGGCTGCCGACGCTGTCGCCGAGCGCGGAGCTCGTGGCCGACGCGCAGGCCGCCGAGACCGACGCGCAGTGGCACGCATTCGCGCGCCGGTTCCGCGCCGAGATGGCGCACGGCGACGCTTCCAAGGTGCTCGACCTGCTCGCCGCGTTGTCGGCGACGAGCGCATTTTCGATCGGCTGCTACTGCGAGGACGAGCGCCGCTGCCATCGCAGCGTGCTGCGCGAACTGCTCGAGGCGCGCGGCGCGACGATCGCTTCGGACGCCGACTGAGCCCATGCGGCGGCGTGATCGGGCACGGCGGCGGCGCGCGCTGCGGCCCGGTTGACGTGGGTCAATCGGACGGTGGCGCGGGCCGTTATGCTCATGGCTTGAATCGTCCCGACGATGACAGGCGCACAAATGCAGATAGCCTTTCCACCGGAACCGCCCGAGTATCGCGGGCGTGACCTGGTCGTCGCGTTTTCGGCGCGGGTCGACGGCCACGGCGTGCCGTGCGCGATCACGGCGGAAGCACTGGAAGACCATTTCGGTGCGCGCTCGCTGCTCGAGCGCGACTTGCTGGTTGCATTCGAAGCACACCGGCCGGCGATCGAGGCGATGGCGGCCCGGATGCTCGCCGAAATCGGCGGCCGGCCGGTGTTGCTGCACAGCGGCCACTTCCGGATGGCCGACTGACACTGCAGGAGGGCGCATGACACTGCAAGGCACGATTCATGAACGCGACTGGTCCGTCGAGATCGAGACGCGGCAATGCGAATCCGGCGGATTCCGCTGCCGCGTGACGGTCGAGCACGGTGCCGGGCCGAAGCACTTTCATCATACGTTCGAGCACAGTCATGCATATCCGACCGAGCACGAGGCGGCGATCGAAGGGCTGCGGGCCGGAATGACGTGGATCGAAATGAAGGCGGCGCAGACATTCAGCGTGTGAACCTCGCGCGCCGATCGTGTGTGGATCGATTGCCGGATTCGGCAACAGGCGGACTTGTAGGACAGGCAACGTGGTCGACCAGCGTGTGACCCGTCAGGAGGGAGCAACATGGGCGTGGGCATGCAGATCGTCTGCGTCGGATTCGCGGGTTCGGCCGCGCTCGAAGCTGAAGCGGGCGCGCAACTGGTGCGGCTCGAGCGCTTTCACGCGCGGGTCGACGAATGTCGCCTGGCGATCGAATCGCGCGCGACGGGTGACGACGCGCTGTACGACGTACGGCTCGAATTGCTGATGAACGGCCGTGCGGTGGCGCCGGTGCCCGCCTGCAGCGGCGTCGACGTGAACGAAGCGATGGGGCGTGCGTTCGCCGCGGCCGAGCGGGTGTTGTCCGCGGGGCACGCGGACGATCCGCTGTCGCCCGCATTGTCGGCGGCCGAGACGGGCACCGCCGCGCACTGACGTGCGACCCGCACCGGCACGCGCTGGAGCGCGCCGGCGCCGCACGCGCGACCGGTTACACCTGCGCGAGCGCCGGCGCGTCGATGATCCGCACGCGCTTGCCGCGCGTTTCGATGAGCGCGTCGCGATGGAAGCGCGAGAACATCCGGCTGACGGTTTCGAGCTTCATCCCGAGATAGCAGCCGATTTCTTCGCGCGTCATCCGCAGGTTGAACTCCGACGCCGAGTAGCCGCGCGCCTCGAAGCGTGCAGACAGATCGAGCAGGAAATGCGCAACGCGCTGTTCCGCCGACATCGTGCCGAGCAGCAGCATCTGGCTCGATCCGCGCACGATCTCGCTGCTCAGCATCTGGTAGATGAAATGCTGCATCGACCTCAGCTCGCGGCACGCGGCCTCGAGCGCGGCGAACGGGATCACGCACACGACGCTGTCCTCGAGCGCGATCGCGTCACAGCAATGGTGTCCATGGCCGACGCCCTCCATGCCGAGCGTTTCCCCTGCGATCTGAAAACCCGTCACGTGTTCGCGGCCGTCGCGATGCATCATCACCGTCTTGAACGAGCCTGCGCGCACCGCGTACAGACTGTGGAACGGATCGTCGGTGCGAAACAGCGTGTCGCCCTGGCGCACCTGTCGCGTCGCGCAGATGATCGCGTCGAGCCGGCTGTACTCGGCGGCGGTCAGTTGCGGCGGCAGGCACATCGAGCGCATCACGCAGGCCGAACAGCGGACTGCGCAATGCTTCGCGCCGTCGTGACGCGTGGACGCGGGAAGCGGAACGTTCGGCCGGGGCGCGATGGCGGGATCGGCGGCGCAGGCGGTGGCTTGATGCATGAGTCACTCCGGCTCGGTCAGGGCTGGTGCGCGCGAGCGTGCACCAGCGATTCGATCACGTGGCACGCGGCGTCGAATTCGACGGTCTTGTCGAAGAAGTAGTCGGCTCCGGCCGTCGCGCATGCCTTTCTGAATGCGGGCGCCGAATGATTCGTCAGCACAATCGTGACGATGCGCGGCACGGCCTTCGACAGCGCGCCGATCAGATCGAGGCCGCTGCCGTCCGCGAGGCGCAGATCGACGAGCACGACGTCCGCGTGCGTGCCGCGGATGTGCGTCAGCGCATCCTGGCCGTCCTCCGCCTCGCCGACGACCACGACGCCGCGAATCGCGCCGACGAGCAACGCGATCCGTTGCCGGACGGCATTCGCGTGGTCGACAAGAAACACCCTGAGCGCGGCGGCGGGTGGCAGGCTGGCATTCATCCGGCCAGTATCGTGTTGCGCCGCCGAAAAGGAAATCGGCCGAACTGGAAGTTTTTGTAGGGGAGTTCGGCGCGTTGTAGGGCGTTTCCTACAACGCCGTCGGGGAATCGGCAGTGCGGCGGGGCGTGCAGCTGGTCGTCCAGCTGGTCGTGCGGTCGGCGGCGCGGCGCTGCCGGGAGCGTCGCGCCGCCGTCGAATCAGCCGCGCTGGCGCGCGTCCAGCGTGTCGCGTGCCGTGCGGCACGCGGCCAGATCCCACGCGGCGCAGCCCACGGTCTTGAACAGCAGCGGCCCGCTGCGCTCGAATGCGCCGCGCAGCACGTCGGCGAGCGACGCGACGCGCTGCCAGTCGACCTGCGCGACGATCAGGTCGCCGGCCTCGTGGCGCGCGCCCGCCGGATCGTCGACCACGAGCCGGCTCGCGCGTACCGTGTCGGCGTCGATTTCGGCGGCGTCCGCGGTGAATGCGCCGACCCCCACCACGAGCCGCCCTTCGCGCGCCGCCTCGCGATAGACGGGCGTGCGGCTCGTCGTCAGCGTGACGACGACGTCGATCGCATCGGGAATCGCGTCGCCGTCGAGCGGCGCGAGCTGCGGCGCCTGCGCGCGATGCGCGGCGCAGAACGCCGCGGCGCTGCCCGCGCGCGAACCGCGCACGTGCAGACGCGCAGCGGGGAAGATCGCCGCGAGCGCCTCGGCGTGATTGGCCGCCTGCTTGCCGGTGCCGATCAGCAGAATGTCGCGCGGTGCCGCGCCGTGCAGCGCCTGGATCCCGAGCGCGGTGACGGCTGCCGTACGGCGGCCGGTGACGGTCGGGCCGTCGAGCACGAAGCGCAGCGCGCCGGTCGTCGCGTCGTACGCGCTCACCTGGCCGAGGATCGTCGGCAGCCCGCGCGCGGCGTTGCCCGGGCATACGTTCACGAGCTTGTGGCTTGCCAGATCGCGCGCGCTGGACGGCATCGACAGCATCACGCCGCCTGCCTGCAGCGGCACGACCAGGCGTTCGGGGCTGACGATTTCGCCTGCCGCGTAGTCGGCGACGGTCTGCGCGAGCGTGGCGAGCAGCGCCGGGTAGTCGAGCAGGGCGGCCGTTTCGGCGGCGTCGAACGAGGGGATCGGGCTGGCAGCGGTCATGGTGTGGGTCGGTATGGTGGTGAAGTCGGTGGGTGCATGCTGCGCGTGCTGCAGTCGGCGGCCCGTGCGGCGAGCGGCAATCGCCATTGTGGATCGAATCTATACCAATTTGGCGGCATCCGGCAAGCTGGAAGGTCGGCATTTCGCTGAATTTGGTTCTAATATCCGTCCAGATGGGTCGTTGCACCTGTTGGCGCCGATGCCGCTCCGGTATAGTGCGAACCCGTTCCAGACCACGCCCGGCCCAGGGCAGGAGCCGCAGATGATGTCCGCACGTCCCGAATCGCCCGAAGCCGGTTTCCGGCCGTTGCAGATCTACGAACAGGTCGCGGAGAAGATCCGCGACGAGATTCGCGCGGGGCGTTACGCGGCCGATTCGCGGTTGCCGTCGGAGCGCGAACTCGCGGCGCTGTTCCAGGTCGGCCGGCCGGCCGTGCGCGAAGCGCTCGGCGCATTGCAGAACGAAGGGCTGGTCGTCACGAAGCGCAATTCGGGCACCTACGTGGTGGCGGCGCCGCTCGACGTGCTCGCGCAGCGCGGCGATGCGCGCGACGCGGCCGATGCCGACTTCAGCCCGACGTCGACGCTCGACGTGCGGCTGATCCTCGAGCCGGCGATCGCGCGTCTCGCGGCGGCCCAGGGCCGCGCCGATCCCGTCGCCGAAGGCTATCTCGCGCAAATGGAAACTATCGCGGACATCGACGACCCGCACCAGCGCGCGCTGTGGAACGACAGCGACCGGCTGTTCCACCGGCAGCTCGCGTTGATGACCGGCGACCCGTTGATCGTGAAGATCGCCGACGAAGTCGCGAAGACGATGGATCAGCCGTTGTGGAAGCGTCTGAAGGACGACGGCATCTACGATGCCGGCCGGATCCGGCTGTACGTGTCGGAACATCGGCTGATCTACGAGGCGATCGTGTCGGGCGACGCCGATGCGGCTGCGTTCTACGTCGAGCAGCACATTCGCCGCGTGCGACGCGACATCGCGCCGAAGTAGGGTGGCGGTGGCGGTTTGGTTCTGAGCGCGACCAAAGGCGACGCACATCGGGCGAGGCTGGTCGGAGGTTGACCGGGTTTATGGTGGATTGGCTCGATACATAACCAATCGCCGGGCCACCTTATCGGCGGCCCGGCGTTTGGCCCATCCGAGCCACGGCCGTCGCGCGCGGCATCCACGCAGCAATTCGCCGTGACGGCGCCGCCGATCGGCGCGGCACGCGCGCTGAATGCGGCGAACCGGCTAAACCAGCTAAACCCGCCGAAAGCGCCGAAAGCGCCGAAAGCGCCGAAAGCGCCGAATCCGCCGAATCCGCAGGCAGCACCGACCGCGCCCGCTTGCCGTCTCCCCGACGCATAGCGCAGCTTCCCACTGCGCACACCCGCCTTTTTCGACAAGAAATCACCCGCGGAACCCCGCCAAACGGGCGCCGCCCGGAATTGCGCCCGACTTTTGGTACGATGCAGCCTTTCCAGCAGATCCCCCACCCGCGTGAATCGCCGAAACGTGTCGTCAGTGCGTGAGCTCCTTGCCAAATGGGCCGCGCGCGCCCAACCCGTCGCGGCCGCTGCCGCCGTGCCCGTCAAGCGCGTACTGGCCAGCGCCTGGCGCCATCTCCGCCATCCGACGCGACGCGGCGCGTTGCGCGCCGCCGCCGCCGTGCCCGTGCTGTTCCTGCTCTACGTGCTCGCGCTGATACCGTTTACGCCGGGCATCGGCGACATCCGCAAGGCGCGCGTCGATCAGCCCGCGCAGGTGCTGTCCGCCGACGGCAAGGTGCTCGCGGAATTCAAGCCGTCGAACCGCGAATGGGTGTCGCTCAAGCAGATCTCGCCGCACATGGTCGACGCGCTGATCGCGACCGAGGACCATCGCTTCTACGAGCACCACGGCCTCGACTGGAAGCGCACCGCGTCGGCGGCGCTCCATACGTTCTCGGGCGATCGCCAGGGCGGCTCGACGATCACGCAGCAGCTCGCGCGCAACCTCTATCCGGACGAGATCGGCCGCGCGCCGACGCTCACGCGCAAGGTAAAGGAAGCGATCACCGCGCTGAAGATCGAGGCCGTGTACAGCAAGGAGCAGATCCTCGAGACCTACCTGAACACGGTGCCGTTCCTGTACAACGCGTACGGCGTCGAGATGGCCGCGCGCACCTATTTCGACAAGTCGGCCGACGAGCTCGACGTGCTCGACGCCGCGACGCTGGTCGGGATGCTCAAGGGCAACAGCTACTACAACCCGGTGCTCAATCCGGAGCGCGCGCTGCAGCGGCGCAACACGGTGCTCGCGCAGATGGTGAAGTACGGCAAGCTGTCGGCGGCGCAGTTCGCGCAGTTGCAGCGGCGGCCGTTGCGCATCGACTTCGAGCGTCAGAAGGAGCCGCCGGGGCCGGCGCCGCACTTCGCGCAGCAGCTGCGCAAATGGCTGATCGGCTGGGCCGACCGCAACGATTACAACATCTATTCGGATGGGCTGATCGTGCGCACGACGATCGATTCGCGGCTTCAGCAGATCGCGACGCAGGCGCTGACGCAGCAGGCGAACCAGCTGCAGGGCATCGCGAACAATGCGTGGAGCGGCAGCGACGGTTGCGGCACGGACAACGAGGTGTTTCGCACCTTCATGCGCGAGTCGCCCGAATACAAGGCGGCGCAGGACGCCGGCAAGAACGACGCGGCCGCGATGAAGCAGCTCGCGGCCGACCGCGGCTTCATGCGCGCGCTGTGCAAGGCCAAGACCGACGTGCAGGCCGGGTTCGTCGCCATCGATCCGCGCGACGGGCAGATTCGCGCGTGGGTCGGCAGCCGCGATTTCACGAGCGAGCCGTTCGATCACGTCGCGCAGGCGCGGCGTCAGCCCGGCTCGACGTTCAAGCCGTTCGTATATGGCGCCGCGTTCGCGAGCGGGATGACGCCCGACGACACCTTCATCGACCAGCCGGTCGAGATTCCGCTGAAGGGCGGCGAGATCTGGCGGCCCAACGACGATGTGCCACCGTCGGGCAAGCCGATGACGTTGCGCGATGCGCTCGCGCTGTCGCGCAACCGGATCACCGCCCAGGTGATGGAGAAGGTCGGCCCGGCGGCCGTCGCGCGGCTCGCACGCGACATGGGCGTGCGCGAAAGCCCGCTCGAGCGCGTGCCGTCGCTTGCGCTCGGCACGAGCCCGGTGACGCTGAAAGAGATGGTCGCGTCGTACGCGACGATTGCGAACGGCGGGCTCTACACCGAGCCGCAGATGGTGACGCGCATCGAAAACCGGCAGGGCGACGTGCTGGCCGAATACGCGCCGGCGCCGCCCGAACGCGCGCTCGACGGCGAAACCGACAAGACGCTGCTCGACGTGATGCGCGACGTCGTCACGCGCGGCACCGGCAGCAGCATCCGCACGCGTTTCGGCGTGCGCGGCGACGTCGCCGGCAAGACCGGCACCACGCAGGACAACGCGGACGGCTGGTTCATTCTGATGCAGCCGGGACTCGTGGCCGGAGCCTGGGTCGGCTTCGACGACGGTCGCGTGACGCTGCGCAGCGACTATTGGGGGCAGGGCGCGCACAGCGCGCTGCCGATCGTCGGCGAGTTCTTCCAGCGGGCGCAGCGCGCGCGGATCGTCGATGCGAAGCTGAAATTCGATACCGAGCCGTCGCCGGGGTGGTTCGCGTCGGTGCGGGAGCGCGTGACCGACCTGTTCGACGGCTGGTTCGGACCCGAGCCGAAGAAGGCGCCGACGCGCGTCAGGACTCAGCGTATCGAGCGGCAACCCGACGCCGATGCGGCCGCGGCTTCGGCGGCCTCTGCAGCATCGGCGCCGGAGGCTGCGTCCGGCGGCATCGTCGAGCAATGGATTCCGGCATCCGAGGTGGCCGCATCGGCGGCCGCGATGTCGGGCGGCGCGTCGCAAGCACCGGTCTTGCCGCCGCCGGCAGCCGGCAGCGCGGGGAACGCGGGCGGCGCCGGGCCGGGTGCGGCATCGGGCGTCGCGCCTGGGCCGGCGCCGGCGCCTGCGTCGCCGGAGAGCGCCAGCAGTTCGCAATGAGCTTGCGATCGGCTGTCGCGCCTGGGGCGATGCCTGGGTCGGTATCACCGGCAATCCGCAGTAACCGGACGTTCGGTTTTGGCGCGATGCTGCCGTAATCACGTTGTCGCGACAGTTCACGCGGCCACGCCGCGCCTTTCTGATGCGGCCCCATCACTGATCACGTCGCGCTCGCGCGCGACGAGGTGCCGCTTCGTTTCGATATATGCGGATGCAGACGACGCTGCGTGATCCCGCGCAGCAGCAGTCCTGTTCGATCGCTTCCGGTCCGTGCGCCAGCGCGATGACGAAGCGCCCGTCGCAACCGAGCACGGCGCCATGTCGGCAGCAACGCGCACGAGGTCTGACGAACGCGCTTACCGACCGCGATTGCGCGCGAATGTGTGGGTAATCATCTGAAGATTCCGCTGAAACGCCCGAGATTGTACAGATGCCGTCAACAGTGAATTTGCGATTTAAGTATTTACCCTGATAGTCGCGCCTCCTAGACTTCCACTCATGCGCAACGACTACCGAGTCCGAAGCGCCCGACAAAACAATCTGGAGGTAACGCATCATGAAATCGCTGATCCAAGCAGTTGCATTGGCCGCGCTGGTCGCCGCACCGGTCGTGTCGTTCGCTCAATCGAACCAGCAGCCGCTGACGCGTGCGCAAGTGCGTGCGGAACTGGTCCAGCTCGAAAAGGCCGGCTACAACCCGAACGACTGGATGAACTATCCGGACAACATCCAGGCTGCGCAGGCGAAGATCGCCGCTGCTCGCGACACCGGCGCACAGGCTGACGTCAGCGGTTACGGCGCGAATTCGGTCGCGACGTCGCAGTCCGGCCGTCGCGCAGTCGTGCCGGTCGCGACCGATCGCTCGTCGGTCTACTTCGGCCACTGAGCCGTTCGTCGCCACGCGGCCGCCGGCCGCCGCGCCGGCTGCATCGACAAACCCGCACTCGCCCTGAGTGCGGTTTTTTTCATTTGCGCGGCCGCGGCGTGCGCTGACAACCGGTCGCGCGTGCGCTAGCATCGCGGTCGGTATCGACGCGGCGGTCGGCGGCGCAACGCGCTTGTCGCCGGCCGATTCGCGACGCCGCGCGCCGAGGCGCGGCGGGCACCAGCAACACGCCCGGCACCACGTTCCACGACTTCAACGAAAACAAACAGGAGCATCCATGCGTGTCCCGACCGGTCTGCTGTGCGCGCTCGCGCTGACGGCGAACCTTGCCCATGCCCAGACGAACTGCGCCGATGCGGCGGATCAGGCCGCGATGACGGCGTGTGCCGATCGCGCGTACAAGAAATCCGACGCGGAACTGAACCGCACGTACCAGGCCGTCACGGCGCGCCTGCGCGATGCCCGGCCGCTCGCCGACAAGCTCGTGAGCGCGCAACGCGCGTGGATCGCCTACCGCGACGCCGAGTGCAGCTTCTCGAGTGCGAACGCCGAAGGCGGCAGTGTGTACCCGATGGTCGTGTCGACCTGCCTCGACGATCTGACGAAGACGCGCACCGAAACGCTGAAGGGCTATCTGTCCTGCGAGGAAGGCGATCTCGCGTGCCCGGTGCCGGCGCGCTGAAAGCGCGCTCTAGACGTCGTCCGCTTCGTCGAGCAGCTTGTGCCGCATCGCGTAGCGGACCAGCGCCGCCTCGTGCGGCATCTGCATCTTTTCGAGGATCCGCGTCTTGTAGGTGCTGACCGTCTTCGCGCTCACGCACAGCGACTGTGCGATCTCGGTCAGCGTCTGGCCGGCCGCGATCCGGCGGAACACGTCGAACTCGCGATCCGACAGCCGCTGATGCGGCAGCGTCTCGGCCGGCTCGTTCAGGCTCTGCGCGAACTGCTCGGCCATCGTGAGGCTGACGTAGACGCCGCCCGTCGCGACCTTGGTCACCGCGCCGACCAACTCGGCGCTCGCGCTTTCCTTGGTCAGATAGCCCGACGCTCCCGCACGAAACGCGCGCACCGCGTATTGCTGCTCCGCGTGCATCGTCAGCACGAGCACGCGCAGCGCGGGTTTTTCGTCCTTGATCTGCTTGATCAGCTCGACGCCGTTGCGGCCCGGCATCGACAGGTCGAGCACCAGAACCTGCGCGGGCGTCGAACGGACCAGCGCAATCGTCGACGGGCCGTCGCACGCTTCGCCGGCCACTTCGAATCCGGTGGCGTTCTGCAGAATGTGCCGCAGACCGTCGCGCACGAGCGTATGGTCGTCGGCGATGAGCACCTTGATCATGTGAGGGTGTTTTCCTGTTGAACAGCGCCGAGCGGGAACGCGACCGTGATCGAGAAGCCGCGCGCGAGCGCGGTGTCGATCGTCACGCTGCCGCCGAGCATGTGCGCGCGTTCGCGAATGCCGATCAGCCCGAACGATTTGTCGTGCGCGGGACCGCCCGGCGCCGCGCCGCGGCCGTTGTCCGCCACGCGCAGCACGCAAAAGCCTTCTTCGATGTCGAGCCGCAGCGCCACGCGTGTCGCATCCGCATGGCGCGCGACGTTCGTCAGCGCTTCCTGCACGATCCGGAACAGCGTGGTCGCGCCCGTGCTCGTGAACGCGATGCCGCCCGTTTCGATGGTGCGCTCGACGTCGATCCCGTAGCGGTTGGTGAAATCGTTCGCGAGCCACTCGATCGCCGGCACGAGGCCGAGGTCGTCGAGCATCACGGGACGCAGGTCGGCGGCGATGCGCCGAACCGACGCGACGGTCGCGTCGATCAGCCGGCGCATCCCGTGCAGGTGCGACAGCACGCCGTCGTCGGGCTGCGTGTGGCCCTGCGCGCGCAACTGCTGCTCGACGACCGACAGATCCATTTTCAATGCGGTGAGCTGCTGGCCGAGGTCGTCGTGCAGTTCGCGCGCGATGCGCGTCTTTTCTTCTTCGCGCACGTTCTGCAGGTTCGCCGACAGTTCGCGCAGCTCCTCGCGCGATTGCTTCACCGCGTTCTCCGCGCGCAGCCGCTCGGTGATGTCGCGCAGCATCACCGTATAGAGCTTGCCCGACGCGTCGCGGATCTGCGAGATCGACGCCTCGATCGGGAATTCCTCGCCGTTGCCGCGCAGCCCGAACAGCACGCGCTGACGACCCATCTGCCGTTCCGAGACGCCCGTCACGCCGAACTGGTCGACGTGCTTCGCATGCGCGGCGCGGAACCGCTCGGGGATGAAGCGCGACAGCGGCGCGCCGATCGCCTCCATTGCCGACACGCCGAATACCTGCTCGGCCATCGGGTTGAAGATCACGATCGTCTGCTTCTCGTCGATCGTGATGATCGCTTCCATCGACGAACGGATGATGCCCATCATCCGCGCCTCGTTCAGGATGCCGCGGCTGTTCGCGCCGGCATCCGCGCCGCCCGCGCGGCCGCGCAGCAGCGCATGGACCAGCGCCGCGAACGCGATCGACGCGATCAGCCCGGCTGTGAGCACGATGCCCGCCGCGCGCTGCGCGCCGGTCGCGCTCGGGCGGCCGTCCGCGGAATAGGCCAGCGTGAGCAGCGTGCCGCCGAAATTCAGCTGGTCGGTGCGCTGCATCAGGTCGGGGGACGCCATGGCCTCGTCGGTCGTCGTTTCCGCGCTCGCGATCGGATGCGGATTGTCGCCCGCGCTGATGCGCAGATCGAGCCCGCGCTCCGCGTCGAGCGCGCGCTCGACCAGCCGATTCGGGTTCAGTTCGGCGAACAGCACGCCGTCGGCGTCGGCTGGCGTGGCGGCCGTCCGGGACGCGGCCGCGGCGCGCAGAAACAAGGTGAGGGTGCGCGCATCGCGGGACGTATCGCTGTCGGCGGGATGAATGCCGAGCGCGACGTCGCCGTTGCGCAGCGCGCGGGCGAGCGGCGCCTGATCGAACGAGCCGAAATGCACGTCGGGCGCGTTGGACGCCGGGGCGCTGAGTGCGGCGACCGCGAGCGGACCGTCCGGCATCGGCGCATGGCCGGCGAGGGCGCCGAGTGCTGCCGGCGACAGCGGCGCGTAGCCGATCAGCCGGACCGGCGAGCGGCCGCTGTCGAGATCGAGCGTGTCGACGTACCGGCGCCATTGCTCGGGCGTCATCTGCGGCGCGAGCGCGAACGCGCCACGCGCGCCTTCGAGCACGGCGACGCTTGATTGCAACTCGTGACGCAGCATCGCGCTCACGTGCGAGGTGCGACGCTCGAAGCGTGTATGGACGGCGCCTTGCCACTGCTCGCGAACGAGCAGCGCGACGCCGAGCGACAGCGCCGCGCCGGCGAAGAGTGCAACGACACCGGCCGCGAGCGGCTGGCGTAAAAAGCTTGGCGAACGCGTCGGGCCTCGGGCGTCACGCGGCGGGGTTCCACTGGCGGTCATTCGATAGCCATTCAGATGTCGGGGTTGCCCGTGGCACGGGGCAATGCGGCAAATCCGGAAAAAACTCGCACCGGCCGCGGACGGCGTCTATTTTGAAGGTGAAATTGTGCGCGTTTTGCACGTATTTTGTAATAGGGGCCAGCCAAAAAACCGACGCGAGGCGTCGCGACGGGCGTCGCGGCGGCGTTTGACGCGGGTCAAGCGGAGGCTCGGGCCCACACGGCAGACTGTTCGGCAGGCGAGCCGGCATCGGGCCGGCCCGCGATGACGGGCGCGCTACGCGCGTGCCTGCTCGGAGGAAAAAACCATGTACAAACGGATTTTCGTCGGGCTCGACGGCAGCCCGAGCGCGCGTCTCGCGCTGAACGAGGCGATCCGGATCGCGGCGGCATCGGGCGGCAACGTGACGTGTGCGTACGTCGTCGAACATCGGCCGCAACTCGTCGACGTCGATGCGGGCTTCGCGGCCGAACACGACGGCGATGCGGCGGCGGCCGACGCGGCGACGCAGGTGCTCGACGACGCGAAAGCGGTACTCGCGCAGCATCGCGTGCCGGGCACCGTGCGCGCGCTCGACGCGTACGGCGACGACATCGCCGCGGTGCTGATGCGCACGGCGGCCGAAGCCGACGCCGATCTGATCGTGATGGGCACGAGCGGGCGGCATGGCCTGCGCCGGCTGTTGCTCGGCAGTGTCGCGGAATCGCTGCTGCGGGCGGCCGATCGTCCGGTGCTGCTGGTGCGGCAGCAGAGCGCCGCTCCGGGCGCCTGACGCGGCGATGCGGGCCGCGCAGGGTCGCTCGTGGAGGGCGGGCGAGCGTGTGCTGCGTTGCACGAGCGGCCCCGTGAGGCGCTGCGGTGGGCGGCGGACCGACGGCATGCTCGTCCGCGGGCCGCCTGCGCTCGTTGCCGATCAGCGGCGTTGGCGCAGCGGTTGCGTGTCCGCGGGAATTTCTGGCAGGATCGGCACGGGTTCGCCCGGGCTTCGTCGGCAGGCGGCGTCCCGCGCGCTCGCGTCGCCGTTTGCATGGCGGCGGCAGGTGGCGCGGCGGTGGCCCATTGCCATCCTGCGTTGCCAGCCCGATTCCATCCTTCATCGACTTCATCCACCATGCCGATCAGCGCCGCCGACTTGATTCGCCAGTTCAATCTGCAACCGCATCCCGAGGGCGGCTATTTCCGCGAAACCTACCGCGCCGCCGATGCGGTCACGCGTGCCCCCGACGGCGCGCCGCGCGCGGCGTCGACGGCGATCTACTACCTGCTGTGCGATGGTGCGTATTCATCGTGGCACCGGATCCGTTCGGACGAGGTCTGGCATTTCTACGCAGGCGACCCGCTCGAGGTGTGGGTGCTTGACGAGCACGACGGGCTGACGATACACCGGCTCGGCAACCCGCTCACGCATCCGGGCACCGTGTTCCAGGCCGTCGTGCCGGCCGGGCGCTGGTTCGGTGCGCGGTGCGCCGCGCCGGAGCACGTCGCGCTGGTCGGCTGCACGGTCGCGCCGGGGTTCGAGTTCTCCGAGTTCGAGCTGGCGGACGCGACCGCGCTGGCCGCCGCGTTCCCGCAGTACGCGGAACACGTCGCGGCGCTCGCGCAGCGCCGCGACGCCTGACGGCGCCCGGTACGTTCCCGGCGGCGCTCGGCAAACCCGTTTAGAATGCTCGGTGGTGCAGGATCGGCCGCGGACGTGCCGCGGCGATCGCTGCCTGCCGTATCGACGGCCGCCCCGTCGCACGGTCCGCATGTCTTCCAGGAGCGCCGCCGTGTGGCACTTTCCCGTTGCGATTCCCTCGTCACTCGGCCCGTGGGCCGTGTTTGCGAGCGTACTGATCACGCAGCTCGGCGTGCCGGTTCCGGCCGTGCCGATGCTCATCCTCGGCGGCACCATGGCGGCGATGGGGCAGGCGTCGTGGGCGAGCATGTTCGCGGCGGCGATCGGTGCAACGATGCTCGCCGATTCGCTGTGGTTCTTCATGGGCCGCACGCGCGGCCGGCGCCTGCTGAACGGGCTCGTGCGTTTCTCGCTGTCGCTCGACACGACGCTGCGGTTCGCGCGTAACGTATTCGAACGCTACGGCGCGCCGCTGCTCGTGCTGTCGAAGTTCCTGCCGGGCCTCGGGCTGGTTTCGGCGCCGCTGCTCGGCACGACGGCGATCGGCATCGGCGTGTTTCTGTTCTGGGATCTTGCCGGCGCGTCGTTGTGGGCCGCGTTCTGGCTCATCGGCGGTGCAGCGGTACACGACCAGATCGTCCAGTTCGTGCTGTGGGTGCGCGCGAGCGGCGGCACGATCCTCGATGCGTTTCTCGCGATCTTCATCACGTTCCTGCTGTACCGCTGGGTGCGGCGCGTGCAGTTCCGCCGCTACCTCGCGCAGGTGCGCATCTCGCCGCCGCAACTCGTCGAGATGATGACGTCGAACGAGCCGCCGCTGATCTTCGACGCGCGCCCGCGCGCGATTCGCGAGCGCGAGCCGTACCGGATCGCCGGCGCGGTGCCGGTCGATCTCGATTCGCCGGATCTGCTCGATCCGGAATTGCTGAAGCGGCCGATCGTCGTCTATTGCGTGTGCCCGAACGAGGCGACCGCGAAGCGGCTGATCGCGAAGATGCAGCGCAAGAAGATGATCCACAACGTCCGCGCGCTGAAGGGTGGCCTCGATGCGTGGGAAAAGCACGGCTATCCGGTCGAACCGCTACCGGCGGATGCGGATGCGTCGCGGTATTTCGTGCAGCCGGACCACCATGGCGCCGCGCTCGCCGGCGAATACACGGTGCGGGCGACGTTGTCGAAGTGAGGCGGCGGCGCTCGCTTCGTCTTTCGTCGCACGTATGTCGGTGACTTCGGGCGCGATTCTTCATATTCGGATTGCGTTTTACCCGGCAAGCAAGAACGTCGATTATTTCTTATCAGAAGTATTTCCCGGCAAGTCGCAGCGACAAACGTTGATCGCCGAAGCTGTTTGATCATCTCTGACACTGTGGTTTGCCTGCTTTCTGTTACGCTCACGCACCGTGAATAACACCATATCAATTGCGGATGCGCTGGGCCGATGAAACATTGCGACGCACGCGGAAAAACCATCAACGAAACACGATGGCGAACTCCCGAATCTGCGTAATCCCGAGACAATTCCAGAATGATCGATTCAAATCGGCACGCGCCCAGATACGGGAATCCCGCCTGGCGTCGCAACAGCGCATCGGCCGGGCGCGCATTGACAGATCGCCACTATTTCGGCGACTTGCGATTCGAGCACTCGCTCGTCCACCGCACCGTGTAGCCGCGCCTGGAGCACACGGTGACCGATCGGCCGCCCGCCGTAGCCCGATGTACCGCTACGCAGCCGGTGCGATCGATGCGAACCTCCCGGCACCGTTGATGATCGCTACACCGGCTCGTTCGCTACGCAGCGATCACGCGCGGTCGGTTTATCGGCGGCACGCGATACGAAATCGATAATGCGATCACCGAAGGCCGCCACCCGGACCGGTTTCGACCGCGTAACGATACGGCGGTGGTGCGACGTTTCAGCGGACTAAACGAAGCACAAATACCAGTCGATCAATGCGGCAGTCCGCAACCCATCTTTACCAAAAAAGTCCCGACAACTACGGGAATACATGAGGCCAATACCATGAAAACATCCATTCGTTTGCCGGCCCTGTTGGCAACTGCACTCGTCTCGGCGGCACTGTCTGCGTGTGGCGGCGACGGCGTGAATCCGATGAGCGCCGGCGTTGCCGGTGCGGCGTCGTCTCCGGCGCCCGTAGCGCCGCAACCTGTGCCACCAGCTGCCCAGGCGGCGTGTCGGCCGGCCGGCAAGTTTACGTACACGGGTTCCGCGTCGCAAATCGCGGCGAATAACGGGCAGTTCGCCGTCGTGACCGTGCCCACGCTGCCGCCCGCATATGCGAACAACCGCAACTTCACCGCGCCGAATGCGCCGGCGTCGAGTCTGGTTCAGCAGGCAAGCGGCGCGTTCACCACGCTCGCGTCGTCCGCTGCGGCGACCGACTGTCTCGGTCTCGATCACGGCGCCGTGACCGAGATCCAGAGCAGCGGCACCGACGTTGCGATCGGCCGGTGGAACCAGGCGATGGACACCGACGGCAACACCTATACCAGCACGCAAGGCGTTCATTACGCCGTCGGTACGCCGCTGGCGTTGACGGCGACGAGCGGTACGCTCGCCTGCACGCAACTGCTCGCGGATACGGTCGCGAGCGACAACGGCGGCGCGTCCGGCACGCTCGGCGCGACTACGGCTACGCTGGATCTCGGCGCACGCACGCTCGACAACCTGCGCCTGTCGCTCAACGTCGCAAACACCGCGTACACGCTGACGTACGCACAAGCACCGTTGAACGGGACGTCGAAAACGGGGCAGCTGTCGATTCAGTCGGTCGTCGTCGGCCACGATGCGACGCAGCCGCTGGTCGCCGTCGGCTACGCGGGCTCGGTGCCGAATGCCGGCGGTATCGGCGGCGTGGTCGTGCTGGCGTGCAAGTGAAGTGACGGGCGCTGCGCGCCGATAGTGCGGATTCCGGCCGCGCTCGCGATCGGCCCGGTGAGGGGCGTGCCGCTCGGCATCGCGTATGCGATGTTCTACGCGAACCGCGCGAGCGCATCCGCGCCGACGAAGCCGTAAGCGGACCGGTGCGCACCGGCGACGGCCCGCGGCCGCATTGATCACGATCATGCGTGCGCGGGCCGGACGTCATATGCTGTCGAAATCGCTTGTCCGCGCTTCGCGTGCGCAGCCGTCGATTCGTGCGACCGCGCCGGCCGTCCGGCCGACGTGCACCGCCGCCGCGCGAAGCATCCGTCGTCGCTCCCGACGACGTGCCCGCGAGGAGACCGCCGCCATGCCATCCACCCCATCCATTCCGACGCTCGCCAGAATCGCATTGGCCGTCGATCCGACGCCCGAGGCGCTGTCGGCCGCCCGCTACACGCGCACGCTGCTGCGTCCCGGCATGCAGTTGCGCATCATCTGCGCGATCGACAATCCGCGCCTCGTGCTGCCCGACATCCCGCGCGTCGACGCGCTGCTGACATCGGCGCGCGAAGAGATGACGCGTGAAGCGCAGGCGACGCTCGCGCGCATTGCCGCGTTGTTCGAAGACAGCGGCGTGGCCGTCGAGCAGGCGATCGTCGATACGTCGGTCACCGGCGGTACGGTGGCCGATGCGCTCGCGAGCGACACGTCGGCATGGCAGGCCGATGTGCTCGTGGTCGGCGCGAACCCGCACCACGGCCTGCTGAGGCTGTTCGAAGGCGCGGTGTCCGATACGCTCACGGCGCGCGCGCAGTGCGCGCTGCTGATCGTGCCGGCCGGCTATGCGCGGCCGTCGGACGGGCCGCTGCAGCGGCTGATGTTCGCGGTCGACGGCAGCGAGCCGTCGCTGCACGCGGTACGCGTCGGGCTCGGCTTCGCGGCGCCGACGACGTTGCTGTACGCAGCCTATGTCGTCGACCGCGCGATTCGTCTGACGGACATCGTGCCGGTGCGCGCGCTCGAGGACGCGTATCGCGCGGAAGGCGAGGACGCACTCGCGCGGGTCGGCCCGCTGTTGCATGCCGCGGGAAATCCGACCAAGCGCGGCATCGTCGAAACGCGCCCGACCAGCGACGACGTCGCGCACGCGCTGATGCGGGATGCCGTGCACTGGCGCGCGGAGCTGCTCGTCGTCGGTACGCATGGCCGCCGCGGCATCGCGGCGTGGCTGATCGGCAGCGTCGCGCGGCGCATTGCTCATGTCGCGCAGGTGCCGGTGTTGCTGGTGCGAGGCGCGGCGTAAAGGATTGGCCGCGCCGCGTGCAAGGGCGATGCTTTCGTCGACCTGCGGTAGAAACGACGCGTGCTTTCTGTAAGATATTCGGAATAGTTGCGCACGCGGCGTGCGTCGTGTCGTGCGCTCGTCACGCCGCGATTCGACGCGTCGGATGCGGCGCGCACGATCCGGCGAGCATCTGGGGCCGGTTCGATTCGTCCGCTTTCCGGGGTGCGGCCATGCAGCGCGTAGCGCGCGATCCCGTCAGGGACTCTCTGGCACGAGGGTAGGCAGCCTGCGGCTGCCTTGGATAACGGACGGGGTGGAGTTCACCCCGTCCGCTTTCCTGGCCGCGTGCCAACGGCTTTTCTCGCAGGTATGGTCTGGTTCGATGTCGCGGTGTGCAACGGCGGATGATGGTGCGACGTGGAGCGATGCATCTGCGGCCGCGGCTCGGTCATGCGACGCCGCCGACGTCGGCGCTCAGTCGCTCATGCGGCACGTAGCGTTCGCTGATCGCGCGCGCGGCGCGTACGCCGGCATGCACGCATGCACCGATGCATCGCATGCAGGTGCGCACGCGAGCCCGGCCGGCGATCGCGCAGATGCGGCCAGCCGGGGCGCGGCTTGCGGCGCGGCATCGTGACGATCGGCGCGGGCGCGGCGGTCCGCACGCACAGCGCCGCCGCAAAGCGCTGCAACGCGCGCACCGAACCGGCAATGCTCTGGTACTTTTCGCGGCCGATCTGCGCATCGAGCGTGACGAGCAAGCCCGCTTCACGGGCGAGCGCGAGCAGCGCGTCGAGATCCTCGTACGGACGATTCCCGGCCGACCCCGCGGGGCCGGGCAGCGCGCGCGGGCGCCGCAGTGCGTCGCGGGCCCGGATCGTGCGATATGTCATGGTTGGTCTCCTGCGCCGGACCCCGCGTGCCGGCTCGATGGCCGGCTGCGCGATGAACGGTATGAACGCTTGGTTCATGACGTCAGTATCTTCCGCCTGCACGACGTTGCCAATCGGTGCGTGCTGAAGTCGCTGTAGGCCGATGCGCGCCGGCTATCGGAATCCACTGACAAGTGCGGCCGATGCACGGCCGCGATACCGCTCGAACCTGCATCCCGCGGCCGTGACGGGCACGCGTCGTGCGGCCTCGTCGTGCGGCCTGTCTTGCCCCTTCGAACTGACGAATGGCGGTCTGCACGCGTTGCTTGACGCGGCATTTCGGCCCGTCTAACTTGCTCTATGTATCGCTGTCATCGCGACGGTTCGTCGTCGGCGCGATCGCACGATATCTCGTCCTCGGGGGGACGTGGTCATGCTTCCGGTTGCTCGCGGCCAGTTGAGCCGCGAATCTGCGCGCGTATCGATCCTTCGAACGGTCGACGCGGCGGCACGCAAGGTGCCGTTGATCGCGCGCAAACCCGCATCGGTGCATCGCACGCCGGGCGCGCGTCCAGTCGTTAATCTTCAGGTAGTGCCCTTGATCTTCGTTCCTCGACCCGCCAGGAGCCGTCGATGTCACCCGACAATTTGCTTGATTCGCTGAAGGCCGCCGCCGCGCAGCGCGCGATCGACGCCGACCAGCTGCGCACGATGCTCGACGACGAAGTGCGCGCGCTGTCCTCCGATGCGCGCGTGCACGATTACATCCACGTGTTCGCGATCCGCCATCTGCGCGAACGCATGCGCAGGCAGGACGAACTCGAGCGCGACGCGTCGTCCGGCACGCGACGCAACGAGTCGGACAGGAGCAGCAGCCGGCATCCGTGACGCCGATGCGCCGCCGGATGCCGGCGGCCCGCTCGCGCATGGGCGAGCGCTCGCGCGATTCGCCACACGTTTGCGAATCATCACGACAACCTCAAGTAAACCGCGCAATTGCCGTATACCAGGTGAACTGGTCCACTGCGCGTTCGCGCTTCCTTACTGAGTCGTTGCTGCCATGCTCTCGTCCATCCGCACCCGCATTCTTGCCGCGTGCGTCGCAATCGTCGTATTTGCACTCGTCGCCACCACGCTCATCAACTACTTCATCGCGCGCTCGTACAACGACGATGCGATCGATCGCAACCTGACATCCGTCGCGAGCGGCCACGTGGTCGGCATCGGCGACTGGGTCGCGACCAAAAGCCGGATGATCGCGTCGCTGCAGGATGCGGCGCTGTCGCCCGATCCGCTGCCGGTGTTCAAGCAGATGGCCGCAGCCGGCGGCTTCACTAACGTGTACGCCGGCTATGCGGACAAGGTGTACCACTTCGCCGACCCGACCGGCATTCCGTCCGACTACGATCCGACCGTGCGGCCGTGGTACAAGCAGGCCGCGCAGGCCGGCAAGCCCGTCGTCACGCCGCCTTACGTCGACGCGGGCACCGGCAAGCTGGTGGTCTCGTTCGCGGTGCCGATCCTGCGTGACGGCGTGCTGAAGGGCGTCGTCGGCGCCGACGTCGGCATGGACAGCGTGATCGCCAACGTGAAGTCGATCCACCCGACGCCCGCGAGCTTCGGGATGCTGGTCGACAGCAGCGGCCACGTCGTCGCGCATCCGGACACGAAGCTCACGCTGAAGCCGGTCGCCGACGTGTCGTCCGAACTCGGCGGCATGAGCGCCGCGTCGATCGCGACCGCCACCGCGCCGGTCGAAGTGCATGTCGGCGACGACGCGAAGCTGGTGCGCGCGCAGGCGGTGCCCGGCACCGACTGGTATGCGCTCGTGCTGCTCGACAAAGCGGAAGCGACGGCCGGCATGCGATCGCTGCTGACCGCGTCGCTGATTACGCTGGTGGTGATCGTCGGCATCGCGTCGGTGATCATCGGTGCGATCACGACGACCGCGTTTCGCCGGCTCTCGCAGGTCCGTCAGGCAATGGCCTCGATCGGTTCCGGCACCGGCGACCTGACGCAGCGCCTGCCGGCCGAGGGGCGCGACGAGGTGTCCGACATCGCGCGCTCGTTCAACAGCTTCGTGGACAAGCTCAACGACGTGATGCGACAGATCCGCGACGCGAGCGAATCGGTGCGCACGGCCGCGAACGAAATCGCCGCGGGCAATCAGGACCTGTCGTCGCGCACCGAATCCGCCGCGGCGAGCCTCGAGGAAACCGCCGCGTCGATGGAGGAAATCACCGCGACGGTCGGCCAGTCGGCGGCTGCGGCCACGCAGGCGGACGAACGCGCGGCATCGGCGTCGCGGATCGCGTCGCACGGCGGCGTCGTGGTGTCGGACGTCGTCGCGACGATGGGCAAGATCGAGGAAGCCTCGGGGCGGATCGGCGACATCATCGGCGTGATCGACGGCATCGCGTTCCAGACCAACATCCTCGCGTTGAACGCGGCCGTCGAAGCCGCGCGTGCGGGCGAGCAGGGCCGCGGCTTCGCCGTGGTCGCGCAGGAAGTGCGCAGCCTCGCGCAACGCAGCGCGCAGGCCGCGCGTGAAGTGAAGGTGCTGGTCGAATCGACGGTCGCGAGCGTGTCGGCCGGGTCGGGACAGGTGCGGCAGGCCGGCGACACGATGCGCGAGATCGTCGCGAACGTCGCCAACGTGACGACCATCATCTCGGAGATCACCCATGCGGCCAACGAGCAGACGCGCGGGATCCAGGAAGTGAACCGCGCGGTCACGCAGCTCGACGAAATGGTCCAGCAGAACGCGGCGCTCGTCGAGCAGTCGACCGCGGCCGCCACCGCGCTGCAGACGCAGGCGAACGCGCTCGCCACGACGGTCGGGCAGTTCAAGATCGCCTGACCTTCCTCCGGTACGCGGTGCGGCCCGCCGCGCGCGGCCGCGCTCACGCGTGGCCGTCGTCGCGCATCAGCGCCAGCCGGTTGTAGAGCGTTTTCAGACTGATGCCGAGCGCCTTCGCGGCGCGCGGCTTGTTGCCGTCGAAGTGATGCAGCGTTGCGGCGATGAAGCGCTGCTGCGCATGGTGCAGCGTCGCACCGATCGGCAGCGCGATGCGGTCGTTCGACGTGTGCTCGGGCGGCATCGCCAGCTTCGGCAGCGCGAGATCGATCCCGTCGTCCGCGAGGATGTACGCGCGCTCGATCATGTTGTGCAGTTCGCGCACGTTGCCGGGCCACGAATACGCGCGCAGCGCCGCGATCGCCGCATCGGTCAGCTGCTTGTGCGCGCGGTTGCGCGCGTTCAGCGCCGCGACGAATTCATGCGCGATCGCCTCGGCGTCGCCGCTGCGCTGCCGCAGCGGCGGCACATACAGCGCGAAGGCGGCGAGGCGGTAGAACAGATCCTCGCGCAAGCGGCCGGTGCGCACGGCTTCCGCCGGATTGTGACGCGTCGACGACAGCACGCGCACGTTCAGTGCGATCGGCTCGCTGCCGCCGACCCGCATGATCGTGTTCGACTCGAGCGCGCGCAGCAGCTTCACCTGCAGCGCCGCAGGCATTTCCGCAATTTCGTCGAGCAGCAACGTGCCGCCGCACGCCGCTTCGAAGAAGCCCTCGCGCCGCGCGACCGCGCCGGTGAAACTCCCTTTCTCGTGGCCGAACAACTGCGCGTCGGCGATGTCGGCCGGAATGGCGCCGCAGTTGACCGGCACGAACGGTCCGTCCCGGTGCGCGCTGAGTGCGTGCAGACACCGCGCGACGATATCCTTGCCGACCCCGCTTTCGCCCGCGATCATCACGCTGGCGCCGGTCGGGGCGATCCGCTCGATGCGGTCCTGCAATACGCGTACGGCAGTCGAGCGGCCGGACAGCCGCGATGCATCGCCGCGTTGCTTTGGATGGACATTGAATTCAACCATGACTGTCAGAGCGCGCGCCGTTTTGAAAATCGGCGTCGCGCATTCCGTCGGTTGCAATATCTACATCGACAACGGAATGGCCGTCGCAGTGCCGCGATATAGAAAATTTCAATGCGCGGCGTGTGGCCTCTAGAAATATCCGATCGCATTACGTCGATCGGGATCGTTGCTTTTTTACAGCCGACGAATGCAAATTCGTCAGACATTTGTAGGGCCGGGAATGCCTGCGCGCACCGCGGCGGGCCATCCGACATGCGCCGCTGCGACATGCGGGGCGGTCCGCGGCCTACGCCCGAGATCCCGCGCAGGTACGCTGGTTGCTGCGCCGTCGAGGCTCGCCCGGCATGCTTTGCGGCTAGTCCTCCGCCGGGGCGGCAGCCGCGAAATGACGGTCGCCGGCGCGATGCAAGGTAAAGATGAGGACCTTAACCCGTGAGCTCTTTCGGCAGGGCGCGTGGGTGCTGCTTGCTGTCGGGGTGGCGTCCGCGCTGCAGGCGTGGGCGATTCGCGTCGTCGGCGTGCATGAGCCCTTCGCACCGCTGCCGTTCTATGCCGGCGTCGCGGCCGCCGCCTGGCTGACTTCGCTGGCCGGCGGGCTCGCTGCGACCGCCGTCAGTCTCGCCGTGATCGGCGCGCTGTGGTGGCGCCCGGCGGCGCCTTCCGAATTGCTGGCCCAGGCCGTCGCGTTCGTCGCGATCAGTTTCGTCGAGTGCGCACTGGTCGTGGCCGTCAAGCCGCTGTTTGCGAACGACCGCTTGCGCGGCGCCGACAGCGACGACGAAGCGCCCAGCCCGACGCGTCGCGAGCCCGCAGCCGCGCCGCTCGAGCATGCGCCTTCCGACGACTTGGCGTTGTTGCACAGCGTGGTCGACGCGTCGCCCGACGCCATCGTCGGCGTCGACGCGGGACGGCGGATCGTCAGCTGGAACCGGGCCGCGCGTCGGATCTTCGGCGTCGATGCGACGGCGGCAATCGGTCGCGACGTCACGACGTTGATCGCACCGCGCTGGCTCCGGCTGCAGCCGCTTCCGGCGTCGTTCGAGCACCCGCGCGCGGCCGTCGGCCCGTTCGACGTGCTGTGCGTGCGCGGCGACGGCGGCCGTTTCCGCGCGAGCTTCGCGGCCGCACCGATCGTCGATGCCGGCGGCCACTGCACGGGCCTGTCGATCACGCTGCGCGAGGCCGACCAACGGCGGCGCGACGAGCGCGGCCACCTGCGGGCGTTGCGCGGCGCACGCGTGCAGGCGGACCAGTCGAACCGGCTGAAGGACGAATTGCTGTCCACCGTATCGCACGAACTACGCACGCCGCTGAACGTGATCTACGGCTGGGTCGAGGTGTTGCGCAGCGTCGACGGTCAGGCATTCGCGCAGCAGGCGATCGATGCGATCGATCGCAGCGCGCGGTCGTTGTCGCGGATGGTCGGCGACCTGCTCGACGCATCGTCGCTCGCGACCGGGCGTACGCGGCTCGAGCGCGCGCCGGTCGATCTGGTGCGCATCGTGCGCGACGCGGTGCGCGAACTCGGCGGGAGCGCGGACGCGAACGGCATCGCGCTGTCGACCGACTGCGCATTGACGAACTGCGTCATTTCCGCGGACGGGGAGCGCTTGCGCCAGGTGCTGTCCAACTTGCTGTCGAACGCGATCAAGTTCACACCGTCGGGCGGTCGCATCACCGTGTCGCTGGCCCGCGCCGGCGCGCGCGTGCGCATGGCGGTCACCGATACGGGCCACGGCATTTCCGCCGAGCGTTTGCCGCATCTGTTCGATACGTTCAACCGGCCGGAAGGCGCTGCGGCCTCGCCGAAACGCGGGTTGGGGCTCGGCCTGTCGATCGTGCGCAATATCGTGCGGCTGCACGGCGGCGACGTGGCGGCGAGCAGCCCTGGCGCCGGCCTCGGCACGACCGTGACGGTGACGTTGCCGGTGGACTGGGACGCCGACGATCCGGCCGCTGATCCGGCGCGCCCGGCCACGGCGTTGAAGGCGGTCGCGCTCGACGGCTACCGCGTGCTGGTCGTCGACGACGACGCCACGTCGCGCGCGAGTCTCGCGGCCGCGCTCGAAACGTTCGGCGCGCAGGTCGCACTGGCGCATTCTGGGCGCGACGCGCTGAACGCGCTGTCGCGCCAGCGGCCTGGCGTCGTGCTGTCCGATCTCGCCATGCCCGACGGCGACGGCTTCTGGCTGCTCGATCACATCCGTCATCTGCCGGGCGACGACGCACGCATGCCCGTGGTGGCCGTGACCGCGCATACCGGCGCGGAAGACCGCAAGCGCGTGATGGCGGCCGGCTTCGACGCGTATCTGCCCAAGCCGGTCGATATGCCGACGCTCGCGAGCGTGATCGTCGACGTGTCGTCCGAAGGCGACGGAGCGGCGGCCGGCCGGGGACAGCACTGAATTGCGGTGGCATGCGCCTATCCCGAGGAGCGGACGATGAAGCGATCGAACTACACGCAACGCGACGGCACCGGCGGCCGACCGGCGCATCGCATGCGGATGCGGATGCGGATGCGGCCGGCCGCGCAGATCATCGGCGCGTGGCTGCTGTCCTGCGCGTGCGTCGCGACGCCGCGCGCGGCAGCGGCCGACGAAAGCGTGGGGCACAAGCTCGCGAGCGAAGCATCGGCGGTGGGCGGCCAGCTGCGCGATGCGACGCTCGCATCGCGTATCCGCGCGGCGCTCGTGGCCGAGCGCGGCCTCGCGTCCGACGACATCGATGTCCAGGTCCACGGCCGCGTGGCCGAGTTGACGGGCAGCGTGCCGGACGAGCCGCAGCATGCGGCGGCGATCCGCGTCGTGCGTGACGTCAGCGGCGTGAGCGGTGTGCAGGATCGGCTGAAGGTGGGCCGGAAGTAGCGCGACGCAGCGGGGTGGTCGAGTTGATGCAGCAGCGTTGCCACGACCTACAGCATGCGGCGGCGCTTCACGTCGTGCATGACGCGGAGGGACGTGCGTGAGAGACGCCGACGGCGCTCTGGAAGCAGCGTTCCGGACGAGCGCCGTGTGACGGGGCTGCAACCGTTCCGAGTTCGCGCTGCGCCGCTGCGCCGCATACGCCCGCAGCCGTCGCGATTTTCGCGCGCCGATCGACCGACGAATACGGAGACGCCGATGAAGACGAGCACGAACCATCACGGCAACAGAGGCCACCGCAGGGCGTCCCCTCGCATCCCGCTGCTGCTGTCGATACCGACGGCGCTTGCACTGGCCGCCACCTCGGCGCTCCCGCAGCCGCCCCCGGCATCCTCGGTGCGCGTTGCCCCTGGCGTCGTGCGCCCGGGCGAGACGCCCGACGAGGCGGACATGACACGACGGCCCACCGGTTTCGATGCGGAGTTCGTCGACAAGGCCGGCATCGTCGGCAAGACCGAGGTGGAGGCGAGCCAGCTCGCGCTCGAGCGCTCGTCGAATCCGCAATTGAAGGCGTTCGCGCGCAGAATCGTCGACGACTACGGCCGCATGACGGCCGAACTGCGCCGGCTCGGCGCACGTAAAGGCGTGCCCGTGCAGACGCGCATGCTGGTCGACCCGGCGCTCACTGCGCTGCGCACCGAAACGGGCGTGGCGTTCGACAAAGGCTATCTGTCGGTCGCCGGGCCGACGGCGCAGGAGGCGGCGGTGAAGCTCTACGAAGCCGAACGTCGCGACGGCCGCGACGCGCAGCTTCGCGCGTTCGCGGCCGATGCGCTGCCCACCCTCAACGAACACCTTCGCGCGGCGCGCGAGCTTGCACGGTCCGTTGCGGCGCGTTAGGCCGCCACCTCCATCTCATTGCCGCTTGGTCGTCGCGTCATTCTCCGGGCCGCCGGGCGACGCCTCGTAAGGCGGCGAATCGAGCGCCGTTTCGCCTTCCTCGATCAGCCAGTAGGGCGACGCGCCGTAGTACGCATGCAGCGCCTCGGCCCACGCCGGATCGGCCATCGCTGGCCAGCGATCCTTGTCGAAGCCCGGCGCCTCGCGCACGCGCTCGGTCGGCACCGGCAACACGAAGCAGCGACGCGCCGCATCGAGCGTCAGCACGTTCCACGGCAGCGCGAGCAGCTTGTCGCCGATGCCGAGAAAGCCGCCCGACGACACGACCGCATACGCGATCCGGCCGGCGCGCACATCGAGCATGATGTGCGTGACCTTGCCGATGTCGTCGCCGTCGATGGTCAGCACGTGATCGTCTTCCAGCGTGCCGGCGGCCATCACGTCCGGCCCCGGCCCGCCCGTCGAGCGGCCGTCATCGCCGACGATCCCTGCATGCGCGCGTGGCGCCCGGTCGGTTGTCATCGCTGTTCTCCTGGTCGAAACGATAGGGGGTGCCTGGGTAGCCGCCATCACCGCCGGCGCGGCAGCGACACGTCCTCGAGCGTGTTGGCCAGCTCGTCGCGCGCCGGGCCGCCGGCGCGCGTCGCGATGTCGCCGAGCGACACGATGCCGACCACGCGGCGCTGGCCGTCGAGGACCGGCATCCGGTGCAACTGCACGTCGGCCATGCGCTGCTGGACGTCGCCGACGCCGTCGTCCTCGATGCACCATTGCACCGGCGCCGACGCGACGGCCTTCACCGGCGTGTCGGGCGAATGGCCATGCGACAGCGCGCGTATGGCGAGGTCGCGGTCGGTCACGATCGCGACCAGTTCGCCGCCTTCGCATACGGGCAGCACGCCGATGTCGAAGCGCTGCATCAGTTCGGCCGCATGGCGGATCGTGTCGTTCGGCGCGACGCAGACGACGTCGCGCGACATGATCTCGTTGACGCGATACATGGACGCCTCCTTTTTCAGAGCAAGATGAGCGCGGAGCAGGATGCGTGCCGCGCGCGGTTCACTCGCGGCCGGCGAACGGGTCGCGCGGTGCGACAAATTTGCCAGCGCGCTTGTACATCTTCCACGGCTGCTGCCGCGGCCGGCTCGACGAGCAGTGCGTCAGTGTCCGACGCCCGTCATCACGACGATGGCGAACACCAGCGCGCTCTCGACGGCCGCGAGCGCCGCGACGCCCGCGGCGCCGCTGACCTCGTGCCATGCACGTTCCATGCGTTTCATCTGTCTGCTCCGGTCGGTCCGGCCCGGCGCAGCGTGGCCGCGCAGCCTGGGCCGGGTGCCGCCGTCAGCCGTGATCGCGGCGGCGGTGTCAGGACATCCGGCGCGCGTGGTTCGCGCGGAGCCGGAAGGGTGTCGCGGCGTCGATCGCGCTCGCACCGCCGAGGGCGGGTTGGGCGCTGTCAGGGAGCCTTGCATCGATCGGTTCGTCGATATGGACTTCCCGGCACGGCCGTCGCAACACGCTGATGCGGAGACGGAAAGGAGCGGCGGCCGCTGACACGGCATCGCGGCCGCCAGCCCGAGTGATCGAACCTCCGGGATCGAAGGGCGCAACGACCGTACCTGTATACGGCGCGCGGGATGTCGCTTATCGCGACGTCACGCATGCGGACGCGGCAATACATCGCGATCCGCCAAGGGACAAAGAAAGGAAAACGCCGACGAATAAGCCGCTGCGAGGCGACGGTACGCGGTGATTTCTGCACGTGGCGCGAGCGTTTCGACGCAAGGAAGCTCGCCCCGCGCATCTATCGAGTTCAATGGAACGTACGAGCGCTGCGTGGGACGGCACCTTCTGCGCGAAGCCGCGCTGCGCGCGCTCATCGCTTGTCGCCGCGAACGCGCGCAGCGCACGGCCCACGTCGCAAGCCCTGCGCTCCGCAGCAACCCGCCGCAGCGGCTCACCAACCGATACCACCTCGCGCCGCCCGCATCGCCCGCCGCAAAAAACACGACCACCAAGGCCCAGCAGGCACGCTGTTTGCGCACGCTCGCCGCGCCAATCGACACGCGCGACCCGCCGCGCAGGAGCCACATGAACAGCCGATCCTTGCTGCACCGTCCGGAACCCACGCCCGACCTCGATCCCGATCCAGCGCTGCCGGAGCACGACGATCCGGTGGACCCGCCCGTGCCGGCCGGCCCGCCGCAAGGCGACCCGCCGTCGCGGCCGCCGCCGGTACGGATGCCGGGCGGGGGCGGCGCACCGCAGCCGGCCGCGCGCTCACTGAGAGGAGGACCATCATGGACATTCACGTGCAATCGCCGGACAAGCGCGCGATCGCCCAGGTGCTGGGCCGCTATTTCGAGTCGCGTTCGCTGCGCTATCACATCGAGGAACTGCCGGGCGGTGTGCTGCAGATCGGCTTTCGCGCAAGCGGCCGGCCGGCTGCCGTCACGGTGTCGTTCGACGAGTCGGCTTACGACACGTATACGCACTGGGACGCCAGCCAGAAGCAGCTCGCGCTCGGCCGGCTCGCCGACGGCTTCTCGCGCATGATGTCCACGCGCAGCACGGCCGCGCTCGCCGGCGACTATCACGTCGAGCGTTTCTGATTCAGCCATTCAGCCCCGGCTTGCGCCGGATCCCGGCAAAGCGCCCCGGCTCAACGGGCGCTTTGCGACTTTGCGCGCGTCGCGTAGGATATTTGCTGTTAAGCGCACGCTACGTTCGCACGGCCCGCTGCCGGCGGCCTTGGCCGGCAGCGCGCGACGCGCTTTGATCAGAGTTCATCTTGATTCGAGTTCGATACGCATACCCGACGGAGATTGCCCCGATGACCGTTGCCCGCCCGTTGCTGTCACCCGGCATGCGCCGGCTGGTGTTCGGCCTGTCCGCCTTCACTGCGCTGACCGCGGTCGGCGCGCGCGACGCGGCGGCCCAGACGCCTTCGCCGCTCGGCGAATGGCAATATTCGGCGGGCGTTCCGCTGCGGAAGATCTTCAGCCCCACGATCCCGACGTGGCAGGTGAGCGTCGGCGCCGCGATGACGCTGCAGCCGCGCTATGAGGGCTCCGATCGCTATCGGGTGATGGGCGGCCCGAACGTCGACATCCGCTATCGCGATCTGTTCTTCCTGTCGACGGGCGAGGGGCTCGGCGCGAACGTGCTGCGCGGGCCGAACTGGCGCGTGAGCATGTCGGTCGGCTATGACCTCGGGCGCCGCTCGGCCGACGACCTCGGCCATCTGAACGGCCTCGACAACATCAACGCGGCGCCGGTGATGAAGCTGGCCGCCGACTACGTGATCTCGAAGGACTTCCCGCTCGTGCTGCGCGCCGACGTGCGGCGCAGCATCGGCGGCTCGAACGGCTGGGTCGGCGATTTCTCCGCGTACATGCCGATGCCCGGCAGCAACGAGCACTTCTTCTGGTTCGCCGGGCCGACCGTATCGTTCGCCGATTCGCGCTACATGAACAGCTGGTTCGGCGTGAACCAGGGCGCAGCCGCGCGTTCGGGGCTGCCGGCCTATTCGTCGGGCGCGGGGATGAAGTCGTTCGGCGCCGGCGTGACGATGGTCTGGTTCGTCAACAAGAACTGGTTCGTGACGATGGACGGCGCGATCGAGCAGCTGGTCGGGCGCGCAAGACGCAGCCCGATCACGCAGCAGTCGACCAACGGCGTGTTCGACATGTCGGTCAACTACCAGTTCTGATTGCCTCGGCACGCCGCGGCGCGCATGTGACGCACCCGCGCGCGCCTGCGGCATCCGGCGTCACGGTGATATGATTCCGACCTGTACAAACGTACAGTGATCGATCCCCGTGACGCCTGCATCGCCGCCGCCTCCGGCGTTTTACTACCTGACCAATTTCGAACGTGCGCTCGCGTGGCTCGGCGAGCGCTACGACGACCTGCTCGACGCCGCCGAGCGCGCGTTCGTCGCCGAGTTCGCGCGGCTGCCGCAGGCATCGCGCGCATTGCTCGTGCGGATGCTGATGCGCAACGGCTCGGACTTCCGCGCGAGCAAGCTCGCGTATGACGAGATCGGCTGCCCGCTCGACGCGGCCGCGCCGCTCGCCGCGCTCGGCTGGGTCGATCCGGCGCCCGCGCTGACGCTCGATGCGCTGTTCGCGCTGTCGACGCGCGCCGATCTGCTGAAGATGTTTCCGTCGCTCGGTGCGCATGCGGGCGAGCGCAAGCCGGAATGGCTCGAACGCCTGCGCCCGGCTTACGGCGACGTCGCGCAACCGCTCGAGACATGGTGCGCCCAGGTCGACGATCGCGTGCTGCGGGTGACGGTCGGCGCGCTGTGCGAACGGCTGCGGCTGATGTTCTTCGGCAATCTTCATCAGGACTGGACCGAATTCGTGCTCGCCGATCTCGGCGTGTTCCAGTACGAAAGCGTGCCGTTCGCGCCGTCGTCGCGCGCGTTCCAGCAGCGTGCCGACGTCGATGCGTATCTCGCGCTGCACGCGTGCCGCGCGGCGCTCGACGCCTGGCCGGACGAGCTGCCGTTCGACGCGTTGCTCGACGCGATCGACTTGGTCGAATGCGCGCAGCCGTGGCTGGCGACGCGCCGCGCGAAACTGCTGTTCACGCTTGGCCAGACCTGCGAGCGCCGCGCCGACTGGGACGCCGCGCTCGACGCGTATGCGCGCAGCGCGTGGCCGGGCAGCCGGCATCGGCGTATTCGCGTGCTGGAACACTGCGAACGCATCGCCGATGCACTCGCGCTCGCGCTCGACGCGCGCGAGCGCTTCGAAAGCGACGAGGAACGCCAGCGGGTCGAGCGGATGCTGCCGCGCTTGCAGCGCCGTCTGGGGCAGCCGGTCGAACGCGCGCGCAGCGCGCCGGCCGTGTCGCGCGAGACGCTCGTGCTGGCGCGCCCGGACGCGTCCGTCGGCGTCGAATACGCGGTGCGCGACCATCTTGCGCAGCCGGGCGCGCCGGTCCATTACGTCGAGAACACGCTGATCAATTCGCTGTTCGGACTGCTGTGCTGGGAGCCCGTGTTCGCGGCCGTGCCCGGCGCCTTCTTCCATCCGTTCCAGCGCGGCCCGGCCGACCTGCACGCGCCCGATTTCGCGGTGCGCCGCGCGGACGCGTTCGCCGCCTGTTTCGCGCAGCTCGACTCGGGCGCATACCAGGACACGATCCGTCGGCACTATGCGACCAAGACGGGGCTGCAGTCGCCGTTCGTGTTCTGGGGCGTGCTGACCGACGAACTGCTCGACGACGCGCTCGCGTGCTTGCCGCCCGAGCATTTGCGGCTGTGGTTCACGCGCCTGCTCGCGGATATCCGCAGCAATCGCTCGGGGCTGCCCGATCTGGTCCGCTTCTGGCCCGGCGAGCGGCGCTACGAGCTGATCGAGGTGAAGGGCCCCGGCGACCGGCTGCAGGACAACCAGACGCGCTGGCTCGCGTACTGCGTGGCGCACGGCATCCCGGTGCGCGTCGTCGATGTCGAATGGGCGGGCGCCGGCGTCGAACACGCCGAAGCGGCGGGGCTGTCCGCATGAGCTACGTCGTCGCGGTGCGGGCGATGTGCGAGTTCACCGCGCGGCGCGGCGATCTCGACCTGCGCTTCACGCCCGCGCCGACCGCGCTCGAAGGCATCGCCGGCCACGGCGCCGTCACGTCGGCGCGCGGCGCACGCTACGAAACCGAAATCGCGCTCGCCGGCACGTGGGGCACGCTGACCGTGCGCGGGCGTGCGGACGGCTACGACCCGGTCGCGAACCGCCTCGAGGAGATCAAGACTTACCGCGGCAGCCTCGACGCGATGCCGGCCAACCATCGCGCGCTGCACTGGGCGCAGGCGAAGGTCTATGCGCATCTGATGTGCGCGACGCGCGGCCTCGCCGAAATCGACGTCGCGCTCGTCTATTTCGACATCGTGTCCGAGCGCGAAACGGTGCTGACGGAAACGCTGAGCGCCGAGGCGCTCGCCGCATTCTTCGCCGAACAGTGCGCGTGCTTCGTCGGCTGGGCCGAGCGCGAGGCCGCGCATCGTGCGGCCCGCGATGAGGCGCTGCGCGCGCTGACGTTCCCGCACGGGCAGTTCCGCAGCGGGCAGCGCGAGCTGGCCGTGTCCGTCTATCGCGCGGCGCGCGACGAAGGCTGCCTGATCGCCCAGGCGCCGACCGGGATCGGCAAGACGCTCGGCACCGTGTTTCCGATGCTGAAGGCGTGCGGCGAAGGCAAGCTCGATCACGTGTTCTTCCTGACCGCCAAGACGCCCGGCCGCGCGCTCGCGCTCGACGCGGCCAGGACGCTCGGTGCCGGCACGCCGGCGCTGCCGCTGCGCGTGCTCGAACTCGTCGCGCGCGACAAGGCATGCGAGCATCCCGATCGCGCGTGTCACGGCGAGTCGTGCCCGCTGGCGCAGGGCTTCTACGACCGGCTGCCGGCCGCGCGCGACGCCGCGATCGGCGCGGGGCTGCTCGATCGCGAGACCGTGCGCGCCGCCGCGCTCGCGCACGACGTGTGTCCGTATTACCTCGCGCAGGAGCTGGCGCGCTGGTCCGACATGGCGATCGGCGACTACAACTACTACTACGACGGCAGCGCGATGCTGCATGCACTCGCACAGCAGAACCAGTGGCGCGTCGGCGTGCTCGTCGACGAGGCGCACAACCTGCTCGACCGCGCCCGGCGGATGTACAGCGCGTCGCTCGATCCGTTCGCGTTTGCCGCCGCGCGCGAAGCGGCGCCGCCGACGCTGCGCAAGGTGTTCGACCGGCTCGCGCGCGCGTGGGGCGCGCTCAATCGTGCGCAGGCCGAGCGCTATGCGGCGTACCCGGCTATTCCGGCGGGGCTCGTGTCCGCGGTGCAGAACCTCGTGGCGACGATCGGCGAGCACCTGACCGATGCGCCGCGCGCGAACGACGACGCGCTGTTGCGCTTCCATTTCGATGCGATCCAGTTCGGCGTGCTCGCCGATGCATTCGACAGCGCGTCGATCTTCGACGCGACCTTGCACGGCGAGCCGCTGCCGCGTCAGGCGGCACTCGACACGGTCGATGCGCTCGTGCCGGCTGCGCGCCGCCGTCGCATCCAGTCGACGCTGTGCGTGCGCAACGTGATACCGGCCGGTTTTCTCGCGCCGCGCTACGAGGCCGCCCGCGCCACCGTGCTGTTTTCCGGCACGTTGAGCCCGTTCCGGTTCTATCGCGACACGCTCGGCTTGCCGGCCGACACGGGCTGGCTCGACGTCGAAGGGCCGTTTCGCGCCGAGCAGTTGACGGTGCGCGTGGCGAGCCACGTGTCGACGCGCTGGCGCGATCGCGACCGCTCGCTCGAGCCGATCGTCGATCTGATCGCCGCGCAATATGCGACACGCCCCGGCAACTACCTCGGCTTTCTGAGCAGCTTCGACTATCTCGCGCGCGTCGTCGCGCTGATGCAGGCGCGCCATCCCGACGTGCCTGTCTGGGCGCAGTCGCCCGGCATGGCCGAAAGCGAGCGCGACGCGTTCCTGGCGCGCTTCGACGCCGGCGGACGCGGCGTCGGCTTCGCGGTGCTGGGCGGGGCGTTCTCGGAAGGCGTCGATCTGGTCGGCGAGCGGCTGATCGGCGCGTTCATCGCGACGCTCGGCCTGCCGCAGATCAACGACGTCAATGAACAGATGCGGCGCGCGATGGACGCGCGTTTCGGCAACGGCTACGACTACATCTATCTGTATCCGGGCCTGCAGAAGGTCGTGCAGGCGGCCGGGCGCGTGATCCGCACCGAACGCGACGAAGGCGTCGTGCATCTGATCGACGATCGCTACCGGCGCCGCGAGGTGCGCGATCTGTTGCCGCGCTGGTGGCGCATCGGTTGAACGCGAGGGCGGTGCGGCGCGCCGCTACAGCACGTTGAGCATCGCGAGCGCCGTTTCCTGCAGATGCGGAAGCACGCGCCGCACCGCCGCGTCGGTCGATTCGCCGGCGATCGGCATGTTGGTGCTCAATGCGGCGACCACTTCGCCGTGACGATTCTTCAGCGGCACCGCGATGCCGCGCACGCCCACCTGCAATTGCTGCTCGATCACCGCGAAGCCCGCGTCGCGCGCGTGGTCGACCTGTTCGAGCAGGCGCGCCTTGTTCGTGATCGTGTGCGGCGTGAACGGCGCCAGTTCGGTGCCGTCGAGCCACGCGCGCACGGCCTCGCGGTCGGGATGATGGGCGAGCAGCACGACGCCCGGCGACGTCAGCGGCGCCGGCACGCGCGCGCCGAGCACGAAGCCGGTCGTCATCACGCGCGACACGCCGTTGCGGGCGATGAACACGAGTTCCCAGCCGTCGAGCACGCTCACGTACGCCGATTCGTTCAGCGACGCGCTCAGTTGCTGCAGATACGGCTGGACCATGCGCGGCAGGCGTGCCGAGTCGAAGTATGACCAGCCGACCCGCAGCACGCGCGGCGTCAGCCCGTAGAGCTTGCCGTCGGTGTACACGTAGCCGAGCGATTCGAGCGTCAGCAGGTAGCGGCGCGCGGCCGTACGCGTGAGGCCGGTGCGCGCGGCAGCCTGGGTAGGCGTCATCCGTGCATGCTGACTGTCGAATGCCTCCAGAATCATCAGGCCTTTTTCCAGGCCGGCAATCCAGTCGCGTCGGTCGAGTTCGGGCTTTTTCATCGTCGAGGGCGGAGTGGGGCGCGTGCGGTCGCCGCGCCCGGGCCGGCGATCATCGTGCGAATGCGCGGCTGGGAGGCGAGGCGGTCGATGCGGTCGACGGCTTGCGATGGAGGACGCCGCAGCGACGCGGCGGGATGGGCACGAAGCATCGGATGCGGCGTGCGCCGCATCCGGGATGCCGTTACTCGCTGCTCGTCCACTCGACGTTCGCGCCGACCGAACGCAGGTTTTCGACGAAGTGCGGATGGGCACGACGGATCGGCAGCGCGTTCATGATTTCCGAGCGGCCTTCGATGCTCGCGGCCACCATCAGCAGCGCGATCGCGACGCGGATGATGTACGGGCTTTCGACGCGCGCCGGCGTCAGCGTCAGCCCGCCGAACGTGATGAGCCGGTGCGGGTCCGACAGCAGCACGTGCGCGCCGAACTTCGACAGCTCGCCGGACCAGCCGAGCGCGCCGTCGTAGACCTTGTTCCAGAACATCGCGCTGCCTTCGGCGCGCACGCCGAGCGCGATGAAGATCGGCAGCAGGTCGACCGGCAGGTACGGCCACGGCGCGGCTTCGACCTTCGTGAGGATGTTCTGCGTAAACGGACGCCGCACGCGCAGCGGGCCGTCGCGTTCCGCGCGCGACCAGCCGTCGCGGTGCGTGACGGTCACGCCGAACTTCGCGAAGGTGCGGTCGATCAGCGGGAAATGCTCGGGCGACGAATTGCGCACCGTGATGTCGCCGCCGGTGATCGCGCCGAGCGCGAGGAACGTCGCGATCTCGTGGAAGTCCTCGGCGAAACGGAACTCGCCGCCGCCGAGCTTGCCGCCGCCCGTCACGCACAGCCGCGAGGTGCCGAGCCCGTCGATCGCGACGCCGATCATCGCGAGGAACTGGCAGAACTCCTGCACGTGCGGCTCCGACGCCGCGTTCATCAGCGTGGAGGTGCCGCTGGCCGCCGTCGCGCACAGCGCGAAGTTTTCGGTGGTCGTCACCGATGCGTAGTCGAGCCAATGATCGTTGGCCGTCAACGGGCCGTCGGCGCGGACGATCAGCGAATCGGGCGTGCGCTCGATGTGCGCGCCGAAGCGCTCGAACACCTCGACGTGCGGGTCGATTTCGCGCACGCCGAGCGTGCAGCCCTTCACGTCGTTTTCGAGCCGCGCGACGCCGAAGCGCGCGAGCAGCGGCGGAATCAGCATGATCGACGAGCGCATCGCCTCCGGCAACCGGTGGACGGCCGGATCGAACGTCGTGTTGCGGTGGTGCAGCTCGAGGATGCCCGTCGCGAAGTCGACCGACACGTCGCTGCCGAGCGTGCGGAAGATGTCGAGGATCTTGCGCACGTCGGTGATGTCCGGCACACCGACGAGACGCAGCGGCTGATCGGTCAACAGGGTGGCGCACAGGATCGGAAGGACGGCGTTCTTGTTCGCGGACGGCTTGATGTCCCCGCGCAGCGGGGTGCCGCCGTGGACGATGAGATTCGACATGATATGGGGGCGTATCGGTGACTGACGTAGGCCCATATGATGCCATTGGTCGGCGACCGGCGTGGAATGTTCGGCACGGAAAAGGGGCGTGCGCGTGGGGGGCTTGACCGTGTTTGACGTTGGCTGCAGGCGCGACGCGCGGCTGCAGGTCGGCCGGGCGCCGCGCCGCGCATGGCCGGGCCCATATGGCCGGCCGATGCCGGGCCGGCCATGACGCTCATGGCGTCATTGGGTCACCCGCATCCGCGCGGCGACGACCAGCGAGATCAGGCAACCCACGGCGAGATAGCCGGCGACGAGATGCCACGCGCCGCCCGCGAAGCTGACCAGCGCCACCGCGATGAACGGCGTGAAGCCGCCGCCGACGACGCTCGCGAACTGATAGCCGACGCCCGCGCCGCTGTAACGGTACTCGGCGCCGAACAACTCGGTGAAGAGCGGCTGCTGGACGCTGACCACCATGTCGTGCGCGGCATTGGCGAGCAGGATCGAGAACACGACGATCCACGCGACCGAGCGCGACTCCAGCGCGAGGAAGAACGGCACCGCCGATGCGAGCCCGATCAGCGCGCCGGTCAGATAGATGCGGCGCAGGCCGAAGCGATCGGCGAGCCACGCGAAGCTCGGGATCGTCACGCAGCTCACCGTGCCGACCAGCAGGCCGATGCTCAGGAACAGGTCGCGCGACATGCCGAGGTTCGACGTCGAATAGCTGAGCGCGAACGCGGTGACGATGTACATCGTGAACAGCTCGGCCAGCCGCAGCGCGACGATCAGCAGGAACGCCTTCGGATGGCGCGTCAGCGCTTCGAGCACCGGCAGGCGCAGCTTGCGGTTGCCGTGCTCGACCTTCTCGACGAACTCCTGCGACTCGTCCATGCTCTTGCGCACCCACAGTCCGATCAGAACCAGCACGATGCTGAACAGGAACGGCAGCCGCCAGCCCCACGACTTGAACGCGGCGTCGCCGAGCGTGTGGCTCAGGATCGACACGATGCCCGTGGCCAGCACCAGCCCGACGCCGTAGCCGACCTGCACGCCGCTGCTGTAGAACGCCTTCTTCTGCTTCGGCGCGCTTTCGACGGCCATCAGCGCCGCGCCGCCCCATTCGCCGCCGACCGCGAAGCCCTGGATCGCGCGCATCGTCACGAGCAGCACCGGCGCCCACCAGCCGATCGTCGCGAAGCCGGGCAGGAGGCCGATCGCGACGGTCGACAGCCCCATCAGCATCACGGTGAGCACCAGCATCCGCTTGCGGCCGAGCCGGTCGCCGTAATGGCCGAACACGACGCCGCCGAGCGGACGGAACAGGAAGCCGACGCCGAAGGTCGCAAACGCCGCGAGCGTGCCCATCGTCGGGCTGACCTTCGGGAAGAACGCGGAATTGAAGACCAGCGCGGCGACGATTCCATACAGCAGGAAGTCGTACCAGTCGACGACGGCGCCGACAAAGCTGCCGATCGCCGCCTTGCGGGCCTGGCTGCGGGCGCGCTCGCCGGCAGCGGTGTCGAGGGTGTCGAAAGTTGGGGTCACGACGGTGTCTCCTGGCATCGCGCATCGTGATTCGCGGCGGCGCCGCGTCCGATGCTGCATTGAGATGATTGGGTGAACCGAGAATAGGGCGCGCGCCACACGGCGGCAATTGGCCGATCGGGAGATTTGCGCGATTATCGTTCTTCGATGTGCGATTATCGGACGCTTTGCGGGTTTGCACTAGACGCGCCACCGGCTGGCCGAACGGCCGGGGTGTGCCGCCGTGAACGATCTGGTTAAAATCTCGACCATCGAAACCTTGCCCGACTCGGGCGGACCTCGGCCGTCGCATCGGCCGGCGGGCGCCGCGCAGGTCGGGCGTACTCACCGACCGCATGCCTCCGGAGACTGGAATGCCCGGCAATTCTCACCCACTGTCCAGCGATACGCCGCCCGTTGCCGATCCGGCCGCCAATCCGCTCGGGATGGCCGGACTCGAATTCGTCGAGTTCGCGGCGCCGGTGCCGGACGCGCTCGCGCAGCGCTTCGAGCAACTCGGGTTCAAGGCTGTCGCGCGCCATGTCAGCAAGAACGTCACACTGTACCGGCAAGGACAGATGCAGTTCCTGATCAATGCGGAGCCCGATTCATTCGCCGCTCGCTATGCGGAGGAGTACGGGATGGGCGTGTGCGCGATCGGGCTGCGCGTGGCAAGCGCCCGGCGTGCGTTCGAGCGTGCGATCGAGCTGGGGGCGTGGGCGTTCGAGGGCGAGCGGGTCGGCGTCGGCGAACTGAAGATTCCGGCGATCCAGGGCATCGGCGATTCGCACCTGTACTTCGTCGATCGCTGGCGCGGGCGCGACGGTCAGCGCGGCGGCGTCGGCGACATCTCGATCTTCGACATCGATTTCCGGCCGATCGACATCGCGACCGCGCACGCCGATCTCCACTGCGAGGGCACCGGGCTGCAACAGGTCGACCACTTCACGCAGACGGTCGGCGCGGGGCGCATGCGCGAGTGGCTCGACTTCTACCACGACCTGCTCCACTTTCGCGAAATCCACGAGATCGACGCGCACTGGCACGTGTCGGAGGAATCGCGCGTGATGGTGTCGCCCTGCGGCGCGGTGCGGATTCCGGTCTACGAGGAGGGCACGCGCCGCACCGAGCTGATGCACGCGTATCTGCCCGATCATCCCGGTGAGGGCGTGCAGCACATCGCGCTCGCGACCGACGATATCGTCGCGAGCGTCGATGCGCTGCGCGCGAACGGCGTCGACTTCGTCGAGCCGCCTGCGCGCTATTACGACGAAGTCGATGCGCGACTGCCGGGGCACGGCGTCGATCTCGACGCGTTGCGCCGCTGCGCGGTGCTGGTCGATGGCGAAATCGGCGCCGACGGCGTGCCGCGCCTGTTCTTCCAGACCTTCGTCAAACGCCGGCCCGGCGAGATCTTCTTCGAGATCGTGCAGCGTCAGGGGCATCACGGGTTCGGCGAAGGAAACCTCGCCGCGCTGGCGCGCGCCCGCGACGCCGGCTGAGCGGTACGGCGGATTGCTTAGGCGCGGCCGCCGCAAGCAGGGCGGCAGCCGCGGCGGTGCTTTCAGGGAGCGGCGGACGCGAGTACGCGGCGGCATGCCGCTTCGCGCCGTTTGCGCATTGCATTGATCAGGCGCCAGTCGTGCGGTTGCGCAGTAGCGGCCGTGGTCCCGATCGCCGCTCGGCCGAGCGCAGGATCGAGTACGACGGGCTCCGTGCCGGGCACGCAGCTGCATGAGCACGGCGGCGACCATCGTGCGGACCACGGGTGCGGACGTATTCTGCGCACGCTGCGTGGTGTGCAGGCGGCCTAGTCGGCCGCCTGCAGCTTGCGCGCCTGAGCGCGCATCCCGTCGAAGATCGCGTCGGCCACATCCATCGGGAAATCCGCCGGAATGTGCGACGCGACGTCGGCGATCACCGCTTCCGTGCGTGCCGCCACGTCGGCCATGGCTGCGCGCACGTCGTCCTCGGTCAGCCCGACGCGGCTGCCTTGCGCGATCCAGTGACGCGGCCGGATGTCGCCGATCACGTAATGACGATTCTTCCCGCACACGGCCATCGCGAGCCGTGCGCGCCGCGGCGACAGCTGGTTGCGGCGCGTCCCGATGATCGGATGCGCGGACAACACGTCATACAGCGGCGTGCTGCGATACGTGTTCCCCGGCAAGTGCGCGATGCTGAAGTTCTTCGCGTGGCCGTCGATGGCCGCGAGTACCCAGAACACCAGCTGCGTGACGAAGAAGTTCATCCGGTCCTGCGCGGCGGCGGAATTCGCGAGGATGCCCATGATCGCCGCGATGCCCGGACCGCCGTCGGATTCGTATTTCATGCCCGACGGCGTGCCGGTAGCCTGGCACATGTCCTCTTGCGGCAGCCGCAGGATCCATGTGCGGTTGCGGGACGGTCTGCGATCGAAGCGCTCGACCACCAGCGCCTTCTGATCGTCGAACCGGCCGATGTCGCAGGCGGCCACCGGCAAGCCGTAAGCGGCGACGATCTTCGAGCACAGCCATTCATTTTCGACCGACGTCCGCATGTCGGCCTGCATGTTGCCGACGCGGCCCAGCGGCAGCTTGAAGATATGAGTGGTGGGCGTGCTGCCCGACGGCAGCATCCAGCGGTTGCCTTGACGCAGCAGCGCGGTCTTTTCCTGCGCGCCGGCGATCGACAGGCGCAATTCGCCGCCCGATTCGGCATGGCCCGGCAGCGGTGCGGCGGTCGCGTCGCGCAGTACGCCGGCCACGGCCGCTTCGTCGAGCACCGTGCCGTCGATCGATTCGAGGTCCAGCGGCGTCTCGCCGGGCGGCAGCAATTGCAGCGCGCCGACGCAGTCACGGCCGATCGACGCGAGCAGTTCGAACGGCGCCGTGGACGCCAGCCGATAACGCTGCGCGATGCGGCGGCGGATCGGCTGGCTGTCGGGCAGCAGGTTGTCGAAGTAGTCGGCGACGGTCGCGCCCTGATGCGGCTGGTTGCCCGGCGTGAATGGCAGCGACAGGGACAACGGCCGGCCCTGCGGATCGTCGATCCAGGTTGGCAGGTAGACGAGGCGTTCGACGCCGCGTCGAATTTCCCAGTAACCGACCGGAATGCCGTTCATCCATAGGTCGAGGCGGTCGTGGCGGGGGCGGCGAACCATCGTCACCAGTCCTCGCGGCCGGCGTCACGCGCTTTGCGCGGTGCGGCCGCGGCAGGCTGCTTGCGCGTGGCCGCACGCGTGGCTTTCGCGGCGGCCGGCGCCGGGGCGGGCTGAGCGGACCGGTTTGACGAGCCGGACGAGCGCCGCCCAGACGGCGGCGATGTCGGCTCGGGCGCGGACGCGGAAGGTGCGGGCGCCGCAGCGTCGCCGGGCTCGAGCGTCACGCGCACGCCGAGCACATTCAGCACCTTGAAAAGCCGTTCCATGCTGACTGCCGAGGGATTGGCCTCGAGCTGCGCGTACGACTGCTGCGTGACGCCGAGGCGGGCCGCGAGTTGCGCCTGCGTGAGCCCAGCTGCCTTTCGGAAGCCGACGAGGATCGGGCGCAATTGGGGCAAGGTCTGGACAGGGAATGCCATGGGCTCTCCGCGGAATGACAGGCGATCGCTTGTAATGGGTAAATACAGTCTATCGAATGTATTTGCAAGATACAAATCGTAGCCTGTATTCGGCGAAAACAAGCGATAGGCTGTTGGGGAGTCGCTGGGGCGGAGCGTGGAACGGGGCTGCTGCGCGCCTTATGGGCGGTGGTTGCAGTCGCGGTGCGACAGGTTGTTGGTGCCGCGCCGCGACTGAGCCGCTTCATGACATGACCTACTGGTCCAAGTGGCACGGTTTTGTGGGCTAGGGTTGCGATCGCGCTACGCGGCACGTCGTGCATCGGCAAGATTCGCGATCAGATTGTCGACCACGACGCGCTTCAGACTGACGAGCGCCGCCGACGCGTCGAGATCGCCCGAGTGGATGCACAGCTCGACCGACGGCAGCGGCGGCAGGCCGTCCCGTTCGCCCAGCCGGCGTAGCGTCGGCGGGACGCCGGCCATCGTCCTCAGCGTGATCCCCAGCCCGCCCGCGACGCCCGCCCACAGGCTTTGCAGGCTGCCTGTCGTATAGGCAAGTCGCCACGGGATACCTGCGTTGTCCAGCGCGCTCGTGCCGGCCTTGCGGAACATGCAGGGCGACTTGTACAGCGCAAGATCGAGCGGCTTGCCGGATGGCGGACGGATGTCGAGGCCGGCCGGCCCGATCCACGCCATCGGCAGGGTGATCAGGTGCTCGGCGTCGGCACGGCTTTCGGCACCCATCGCGAGCACGACGTCAAGTTCGCCTGCGTCGAGCCGCTCGAGCAATTGTCCGTTGCGTTCGACCACGATTTCCACGCGCACCGCAGGATGTGTGCGTTTGAACTGGCCGAGCGCGGTGGGCAGCCACGATTCGGCGAAGTCTCCGGGCAGACCAAAGCGAACCGCGCCTTCGATCGCCGAGCCGCGGATCGCTTGCACGGCCTCGTCATTCAATTCCAGGATGCGGCGTGCATACGACAACATCAGATCACCCGCCTCCGTCGGGACGAGGCCGCGCCCCTGGCGACGAAATAGCGGCTGGCCGATCTGCGTTTCGAGCTTGCGCATCTGCTGGCTGACCGCGGATTGCGAGCGGCCGATCCGGTCCGCGGCGCGATTGAGGCTGCCGAGCCGGTCGGCAGCGAGCAGTGTGCGCAGCGCGTCCATGTCGAGATTAGGAACGGTCATGATGTCGTTTCTCTTATGGGTCCGTTTCGAATTATCGTATTTATCGCACATTTTCGCAGCTACCATCAACTCGACCATCTCCCCCGACCGGGATGGATGCGGATTCCGTTGCCGATATAGGCGGTGTGTCTTTCAAATCTTTCATCTAAGGAGTGACCATGAACATCGGTTCGATACTCAGACAAGGTATCCCTGGCTTGCTACTGGCCGCATCGATCATTCCGGCCGGCGCGTCCGCTGCGCCGTCGCTCGCAGGTACCTGGACACTCGTCGCCGCCGACGTTCAACATCCCGATGGGACGCGTGGCCGCGACTATGGTGCCGATCCGAAGGGCTTGCTGTTGATCGACACGAGCGGAAATTATTCGCTGCAGATCTTCAAATCGGAACGGCCGCGCTTTTCGTCGAATGACAAAAGCAAGGGCACGCCCGACGAGTATCGAGATGCAGTGCTGGGATCAAGCACGCATTACGGTTCAATCACGATCGATCCGGCAGAGGGCACGCTGACGTTTCACATCAAAAACTCGTCGTTCCCGAATTGGGTAGGACAGGAACAGAAAAGGAATTACGAATTGAAAGGGAATGAATTGAGTTATCGCGTAACGCCGCGACCGAATGGCGATGTGCCGATTTCCGTCTGGCGGCGCGTGGATTGAGCATTGTTTCCAATTAAAGCGGAAATCGGTTGTCGTGCGATTGAAACATCTTCATTCTGGATATAACCTGCTTTGGCATTAGCCTTCGAGCGAGCTGTTAAAACTGCCAGTGAATACGATTTTTAAAAAGACGTAAGATGGGCTCCGTGACTTGAAATTATGCAGGTTACTCATCAAATAAATATTCTTAATCCCATTTGAGGTTGGCTTACCGCCTCCTTGTCGAATCGCCGGAGATCGTCCTCGGTAAACGGAGAGTCCGCTGGATTAATCCCCGGCATGACGGGTCGTCGTGCCGCATCGCGGCGAAACGGCAAGTGCGCGGTACTCAACCCCTCTTCGTGCGCGATACGAGAGGGCAATCCTTCGTCCCGCGCGCGCTGTTGAGCGGACGGATCACTTGCTTGAAGTTTGGTAGGGGATTTCAGTGCTAGATCGACAACAACTCGAAGCTTTTGCCGTCGTCGTCGAAACGAGGAGTTTCGAGCGTGCGGCGGAACGGCTGAATATTACGAGGGCCGCCATCTCGCAACGCATCAAGGCGCTGGAGGATGCATTGGCGGCGGCCCTGCTGGTCCGCAGCAAGCCGCTGGCACTGACGCCGGTGGGCGAAGTTCTGTTCAAGCACACCACGGCGGTGCGTCTGCTCGAAGCCGATACGTTCAGCCAGATCGACCGTCGTGGCAATCGGGGCGGCATGCAACTCGCGGTCGGCGTCGATGCGTATTCAATCGATGCATGGTTCGGCCGGGTCGCGCACCGGATTATCGAGCGCAACGTGCTCGAACTGGAAGTCGTTGTCGACGATGCGGACCCGGCCTTTCCGGCGCTGGCGCGTGGTGAAATCATCGGCAGCGTGTCGACGGTGTCGAGGCCAGTCCAGGGCTGCATTGCCGTACCGCTCGGCGCAATGATCTATCGATGTGTCGCGAGTTCGGCCTTCATCGAGCGCCATTTCGAGAAAGGCTTCAATCTCCACGCTGCATCGTTGGCTCCGGCGGTCGAGGTCGGCAGACGCACGGCGCTGCTCGAACGGTATTTCGAGGCGGCATTCGGCGTGAGCGTCGGCCGCTATCGAAGAAACTTGCTGCCGTCGATCGCGTCGCAGCTCAAGACGATCCAGTCCGGCCTGGGATACGGCATGCTGCCGGAGCAGACGGTGCTGCCGTTTCTCGAAGACGGCCGGCTCGTCGACGTGCGACACGACATGCCGCTTCCTGTGCCGTTGTACTGGCATCGATGGCGCGCGGCCCCCCCGGTCTGCGAGACGCTGTCCGAGGAACTGGTCAATCGCGCGCGCGAGGTTCTGGCCGCGGACGACCGCGAGCGAGTCGGGATGAGCGAGCACGTGCATGAAGCGGTAACACCGGCTCGCATGTGCGAATCCGTCGACTGCGCCGCTACGGGTTGACGGCTATCTCCGTTCGTTCGCTCGCCGCGAGAGTGCCGAGACGGGTAAGCGCCGCACGTTCGTCGAGCACGTGCATCAGCGATTCCACCGCGCCGTGCAAGCGCTGCGCGAGCGGCGCTGCGATCCGGTATTCGCCGTCGACGCGCGCGATGTCGGCTTCGGTGGCGAACACGTTGTCGAGCACGTGCCGCGCGCCGAGCGCGGTGAGCACCGGTTTGAGTGCATAGTCGAGTGCAAGCAGATGGGCGAGACTGCCGCCGGTCGCGAACGGCAGCACCGGCTTGTTTGCGAAAGCCGCCTGCGGCAGCAGGTCGAGGAAGGCCTTGAATAAACCGGAATAGGACGCTTTGTAGAGCGGCGTCGCGACGATGACGGCGGCCGCGTGCTGCACGGCCTCGAGCGCCGCCTGAATGGCGGGATCGTTCCAGTCGGCATGAAGCAGAGCACCAGCCGGCAGATGCCGGATGTCGATGCACTGCACCCGGTGGCCGCGCGCAGTCAGCCGCTCCGACGCAATGCGGAGGAGGTGCCGACTGCGCGACGGCTCGGTGGGACTGCCCGACAGCATCACGATATCGAACATGGCGATCAAGACCTCAACACTGTCGAATCGTTACGTCGCCGCGCAGCCGGCACTGGCATGCAAGACGCTTGTCGCCGTGGTCGTGACCGAGCCATTCGAGAAACGTGCTTTCCTTGTCTTCGGGATGCGAAAGATTGTCCATGCCCGCCAGTACCTCGATCACGCAAATGCCGCACATTCCCGCGCGGCATCCGAAGGTCAGTCCGCCCAGTTGAAGCTCCGCCGCGTCCGACAGATACGCGTCGTGCGGCAGCGCGAACGATTCGCCGGTCGTGCTGATGATGACTGTATGCATGTCCGCTCCGTCGAAAGTGGCTCAGGCTGCCGCGCGGTGGCCGACTGTGGCCTCGAAGAGCTCGCGGAAATACAGCGCGAGAATGGTCTGGATGTCGTCGAAATAGCGCAGCACTTTGTCGACGTCCGCCTCCTCGCGAATCAGGTAGCGCAGGATGCGCCACATCTCGCCCGCGTGATCGTCTCCGACGTCCGTATTGATGTGCGCGAGTTGCCCCTTGATCTTGTCCTCACCGAGCGTCTCCTTCATCGACTTGATCTGGCGGGGCGTGAGCTTCGCGGTCGTGTATTCGACCAGGTAGCTGGACGCGACCACGCCGATCGGATGCTCGTGTTCGGCGATGAAGTAGAAAAACCCCTGCAGCAGCCTCGTCGCGAGGAATGGCTCGGTCGCGTACAACTCCTCGTCGGTTACGCCGAGTGCCTTGCAGTCTTGCCTGAACAGCGTGTCGTGATTCATTTCCTCGGCCTGGTATTCCGCATACAGCTGCGCGGCCTCGGGAGAGATCTTCGTGATCGCGTGGAGAGCCTTGGCGTGCGCGGAGCGGCTGAGACGAATGCGCCAGACGTGCTCGATGGTATGACGGCGATACCACTGGCTATCGAGCTTGCTGCCTTCGAGATGGCTCGCGTAGGGGACGGTTGCCGCCCATTCGGCCATTTTCTTGTCGAGATAGCGATCGAGTCGATTACGGACAGCTTCGCCGTCTGCGAGCGAGTAGAAGGGAATCGGATGGTCGATGCCGCAATGCTGGACGCGATTCATGATTTCTCCTGGGGTGTGGGTTCTGCATCGGTAACTGCTGAGTCGGAATAGCGAACGACGAGCTGCGCGTCGAGCATCGCCGAGAGCGCGCGCACCTGGGTCGCGATGTCGGACACGGGCACCTTCCAAAGCGCGTTCAGGATGAAGATGCCGCGTTCGGAATCGGGTAGACGGGTGTGAGGCCGGACCGGCATGTCGACGATGTCCGGCGCGGGCGTCAGCCGGTCGATCGACAGCACTTCGAGCGTGCGATTGCGTTCGCCGTATCGGCTGAAGAACACGGTGCCGTCGCTGAGCGTGCCCGCCCGCCGCCGCGTGCTTTCGCGCAGCGCGTCCAGGCGCCGGTGCCACGCGCCGGCGGCGGTTCGTTCGGTACAGAGTGCTTGCACCCAAAGCTCCAGCATCGAGATGCCGCCGGTGAACACGCCGACGCTCTGATTGATCAGGGCGCCGCCCATGCGAGCGTTGATCTCGATGATGTCCCATCGGCCGGCGCGCCCGTCGAAGCGGGTCTCGATGTGGTAGCACCCGTCGGTGAGGCGCAGCGCGGCGAGGCATTGCTCGATGAACTGCTCGCCTTCGCGCTGCTGCGCGTCGGACAGGGCGGGTGCCGGCAGCGAGTTGCCCATCTCGAGCGTCGTACCGGTAGCGTCGTCGAGGTATTTCGCGTGTACGCCGATGACGTAGCTGCGGGCATCGGTCGCGACGACTTCGAAGCTATACTCGTCGCCGCCGATGTAGTCTTCGGCGATGAAATCGAACTGCCCGTCGAAGATCGCCCGAAACGCGAGGTCGGCACGCATCTGCTCGCGCAGCGCGTCGAGGCGAGCAAGCGTCAAGCCGGCATCGAGCCGGAAGCAGGCGAACGAACCGGCGCCGCGACGTGGTTTGACGAACAATGATCGATCGCTCGCAAGCAGCGCGGGGAGCGTCGCGTGGTCGAGCAGCGTAGCGCGTGCTCCGCTCAGGTTGAGCGCGTTGAGCTGCGTGCGGCACTGCAATTTGTCCATACAGACCCGCAGCGCGTCGGGATCGGCGTCCGTGGCGCCCAGCAGGCGATTGGCGCGCGCCATCAGTAATCGGTAGCCTTCGAATGTGGCGAGCGTCGCGACGATCGCGAAGCTCTCCGCCCGTGCCTCCGCCATCGTCTCCTCGACGTGCGCGTCGTTCAGATAGTCGTCGTCGACGTGCCAGAGCCGGGCGGCGCCCACGGCGGAAATCTGTTCGAGGTCGCGCGGATCGCGAGCGCGCGAACTGAGGATGACGAGCGCGATGCCCAGGCGCTCCGTATATGTGCGAACCAGCGCTGCGTAAGAGCGGGCCTGATGCGCGAAAAGAAGCAGGGCGGGCGTACTCATGATCCGGAGCTCACGGTTGGGTGGTTTCGATGCGGAAGGCTTCGAGCACGTGCGCGACATCGCGCGCGACCTGCGTGCCGGAGGGCGAGTCGAACAGAAAGCGGCCGGACTGGAGCGAGCAGTAGCCATCCTCGTGCTCGATCAGCTGTCCGTCGCTCGGCACCAGTTGCCGATACAGACTGTCGAGCCGCCCGTCGAACCGCGTGACGGATCGCACGCGCTGCGGCAGGCAGGTCGGCCGCGGGAACATCAGCCACGCCCCCACCGAGCCGGTCGGTGCATACAGCTGTGCCGGTTGGTCGAGACTCATGTTGACCCACTCACGAAACAGGTTGATGCCGGTCGCGCGGTGAATCATCGACGGCACGTCGGCACCGCCGACGCGGGCACCGACCTCCAGAAAAACCAGCTCGTCGTCGGTGGTATGGAAGAGTTCCAGGTGGAACGGGCACGCGCGCAGTCCGATCGCCGTCACGCATTGAGTCGCGAACTTCGATACGTAGGCGTGCAGCGCGGTGCCGGGCTCCAGCATGATCGCGCCGAGCGGTGCGCCGGCCGTGAAATCGAGGCAGGTGTTGACGTAGCGAGACGGTACGACGAGCGTTACGTTACCGTTTCGATCGACGAGTCCGTCGACGTGCATCAACGTACCGGCCACGAACTCCTCAAGATCCCACTCGCCGCCGGACGGCAGGTTGGCGATCGCGGTGCGCAGTTGCACCGCATCGCAGATTTTCTGCACACCGTGGCTCGACTGGCCGTCGATCGGCTTCAGGATCAGCGGGTAGCCCGTATGTTCGGCAAACGTGAGTGCGCTGCTCACCTCCGTCGACGTCACGGACCGGTAGCGCGGCGTGCGCAGCCCGGCTTCCTGAACCTTCTGCTTCATCAATAGCTTGTCGCGTCCCAGCCGGTTCTCATCCGGCTTCTTGCCTGGAATATCGAACTCGGCGCGCAATTGCGCGGCCAGATCCTGAAGCGACTCCGAAAAGACGATGAGTCGGTCGATCGGGCCGCTCGCGCCGACGATTTCGGCGATGACCGTGCGGTAGGCGGCGATGTCGTCCAGCCGGTCGAGCTCATAGAGCCGGTAGCTGTCGGCAGAGGCGGTCACGGCGGAGCGGCCGCGACGGTTGACGAGATAGCTGACCCGATGCTGCCTGTGATCGACGAATTCGTCGTAGCGCACCAGGTCGAAATCCCACCGCCCGGTGCCCGGGAATTGCGCGAGATTGTTGATGATGAGAATGTTCATGCGAGTACTCCATTGGCGTCCGATCCGGTCCGTGCCCCGACGAGTCGACGCACGAGATCGACCAGCCGGTCGATCTCGTCCGGCGTGCCGATCGCGATGCGCAGATGCGTCGGCAGTCGATAGGCAGACATCTGCCGCGTGATGAAGCCGTGCGACAGCAGCGCATCGTAGATATGCGCCGCGTGCGGACCGAAGTCGGCGAGCACGAAATTGGCGGAACTGTCGACGACCGTCGCGCCGAGCGTGCGCAGGTCAGCAGCGAGACGTGCCCGGCCTCGCGCGGTCGTCTCGACCACACGGGCCAGATGCGCTTCGTCGTCGAGCGCCGCCGTGGCGCCCGCCAACGCGACGCGGCTGACCGGAAAGGGCGGTCGGATCCGCGACAGTGCGTCGATCAGGCCCGCAGCGGCGATTGCGTATCCGATGCGCAACCCCGCGAGACCGTATGCTTTCGAGAATGTGCGCGTGACGACGACGTTCGGATGCGATAGCGGCAACTGCCCGGTATCGCGCGGCGCGTCGTCGTCCGCGAATTCCGCGTAGGCCTCGTCGAGCACGAGCAGCACGTTGGACGGGAGCTGTGCGATCAGATGCTCAAGTTGCGCGGCCGTGAGCGAGCGGCCGGATAGGTTGGTCGGACTGTCAACGATCAGCATGCGCGTGTTCGAGTCGACCTGTTCGAGTAGTCGATCGACGTCGTGACCGAAATCCGGCCCGCTTGCCGCGATGCGCAGCGCAGCGCTCTGGGTGGTGACGAACGGCGGATACGCACAGTAGCCGTACTCGGACAGCACGACGTTGCGGTCGGCCGGAACGAACGCCTGGACCAGCGATGCGATGACGTCGATCGAGCCGTTTCCGAGCGCCAGCATGTCGGCCGGAACCCGCTGGTGCCGGGCAAGCTTGTCGAGCAGCGCGCCGCTGTCCGGATAGCGGTTCGATTGCTCGAGCGCGCGTTGCATCGCGGCGAGCACTCCGGGCGGCGGCGGGAACGGCGACTCGTTGCTCGAGAACTTGTGGATATCGTGCAAGCCTCGCTCTGCTCGCAGTTTTTCCTCGGTGATGCCCGGCCGGTACGGAGCAAGCCCGCGCAGCGCCGGAACCAAAAAGGCGTTCCAGTCCATCGGATCTCCCGTGTTCAGCGTCCCGAGGCTGCCGTCACTGCGTAGCCGGACGTTTTCATGGTCGTCAGTGCCTTGCGCAGGTGAGAACCTTCCTGCACCTCGTACAGGGACCCGAATTCGCGTTCGGCGAGCGGCAGCAAATGCGTGCCCTGGTCGACCCGCGCGACTTTCGAACGTTGTCCACGCAACAGTTCGACACCCGGTTCGTTGTGTGCGGCGTGCGGTCCGAAGTAAATCGGGAATGCATCGGCCGCCCGATAGGCGGGCAGGAACGTGCGGCGCGGCAGCTGCGATACGTTGCGCGCCGATGCATGGAGCGTCAGGCAGTGCAGGAACAGGACGCTGCCGGCTGGCACCTCGATGCTGACCGCCCGAGCTTCATCGACGTCGTGGACCTTGCCGCGGAAGAATCCATCGACCTCGTGTGACAGCAGGCCGCGCCGGTGCGACCCGGGTACGACGCGCAGGCAGCCGTTCGCTTCGCTTGCATCGTCGAGAAAGATCAGCGCGGTGACGAGATCGGCGTTGGTGTGCGGATAGTAGGAGAAGTCCTGGTGCCATTCGACGACACTGCCGACTTTCGGTCCCTTCATGTTGAGCTTGCTGTAGTGGAACAGCACGTTCTTGCCAATCAGCCCTTCGATGCAGTCGAGCAGGCGCGGGGCAGTCGCCATGTCCTTGAATGCGGGATGCTTTTGCGTCGGCGACCAGATCCGGCGCACGGTTGCGCCGTCCTCGGGTTCGAATTCATACGGCTTCTCGGGATTGGCGGGCGACAGCAGCGTGTCGATCGCGGCGAGCGAGCGAACAACCTCGTCGGTATCGAAGAGTTTTTCGATCACGAGATAACCATGTTCCGCATAGAACGCCAGTTGCTGGTTGGTAAGCATGACAATTCTCCGTTGGGATCAGACCGCCTGCAGTAGCGAACGCTCGTCGTCGTGCGACGCGCCGGTCCCGACTTCGCGATAGGCGGCACCGAGATGCTCGAACTGCGTGAAGAAGTCGGGGAACGAGCAGTTCACGTCGCGGTAACCCTCGAGCCGGTTTGGCTGGCGCGCACGCAGCGATGCGATGAACAGCGACATGAAGATCCGGTGGTCGCCCCAGCTCGACAGGTCGACGCCGCCCGGATACGGCTCGCCGGTGCCGCGGATCTCGAAGCCGTCGTAGACGCCGTCCTTGAAGAGGCCCTTGATGTCGACGCCCATCTTGCCCAGCTCGCTAACCATCGCCTTGATGCGAGGCGACTTGTGCAGCCGCGTGATCGAGCCGCCGACCACGCGGAACGTTCCTTTCACGTAGGCGCCGATCGCGGCGAGCGTCGGTACGATGTTCGGGAAATCGCTGGCGTCGAATTCGTAGTCGCCGGTGAGCTGGGAGTGGGAATTGACGAGCGTCAGCTCATTGCGCGTGTCGTCGAAATGGACGGAGAGGCCGAGCGCCTGTACGACATCGATGATTGCGCGCTCGCCCTGCAGGCTCTCGCTGCCGAGGTTGCCCAGCACGAAGGTGCCGGGGAACAGCGCGGCGGCGCCGATCAGGTACGACGACGATGTGTAGTCCCCGCCGATCCGGTACTCCGCGGCTTGATAGTTGCCCGGCTGGACGCGGATCAGCGAGAAGTCGTCGGTAACGTCAACCTGGATTCCCGAATGGCGCAACGTCGCGATCGTCTGGCGGATGTAGGAAATCGACAGCAATTCGCCTTCGATCGCGATTTCGACCGGCTTGTCGGCGAGCGGCGCGGCGAACAGGATTGCGGTGATGAACTGCGAACTTACGTTGCCAGGGACCGTGCAGCGTCCGCCGCGCAACCCGCCTCCCCAGTTGACGACCGGCGCCTTGCCGGCCTCGCCGATGCATTCGATACGCGCGCCGAGTTCCTCGAGTGCGTCGAACAACGGCTTCATCACCCGCGTGCGCAGAATGGTGTCGCCGGTAATGATGGCAGGCGAGTCGGCGAAACTCGTCAACGCGGTGAACGTGCGAAACACGAGCCCCGAGCCGATCGCGTCGACGACGCGCTGGCCCAGATGCAGCGCGCGGCCGACACCGCGGATCTCGAGGTATCCGGCGTGTTCGTCGATGCGCGCGCCGAGTGCGCGGCATGCTTGCTTCATCGCGCTGGTCTCGACACAGCGCAGATCGTTGTGGACGATCGACGTGCCGTCGGCGAGAGTCGCGGCGAGTATCGCGCGCTGGGTCTCGGGCTTGGACGAAGGGGTGACGGCGTAACCCTTGAGCGAGTGGATGGGTTCGACATGGAGCAGGCTGGACTGTTCGGTCATTTGAATCGCTTCCTGTGTTTGACGATGGCGCGACGATGCAGGCGGGACGACGAAAGCCGGCGGCCGGTCAGGCCGCCAGGCGTTGAAGGGTCCGGTCGTGGACGCTCAGTGCGTCCACGAGTCGGTCAGCACCCGAGCGGATGACGTCGACGGCAGGCAGGCCCGTTTCCCATTCGATCTCCTCGATGGCGCGCGCGGCTTGCTCGGCTGGAAGCGCACCTGTATGGACGCTGACGCCGACCACCTTCGCCGGTCGCAGAAACGAGCCAAGCTGTTCATACAGCGTGACGAGTTCGGGTAGCGGACGCAGCGGCGCATGCGCCCAGCCCTTGTGATGTGCAAGGCCCGCCTCGTGGCACAGCACGAGGGCCTGCGGCATGGCACCGTGAAGCAGGCCCAGCGTGACGCCGCTGTAGGCGGGATGGGAAATCGATCCCTGTCCCTCGACGACGATCCAGTCGTGGTGACGCGCCGATTCGAGTACGAGCGATTCGGTGACACCCGCGACGAAGTCGGACGGGACGGCATCGATCGCGACACCGGCGCCGCTAATATAGATACCGCTCTGGCCGGTAGCGACGAAACCTGCGTTGATGCCTCGTCGTCGTGCAGCTTCCGCGATCTCGATGGCGGTGGTTTTCTTGCCAACCCGGCAATCGGTGCCGACGGTATGGACGATGAAGCGATCGAGCGCGTCGAGCTTGCCTTCACTGGTCGCGAGCGTATCGGGCGGCTCTTTCGTATCCCAGATCCGTGCGCCGGATTCCGACGCAAGTGCGGCGAAATCAGGATCGGTCGCAATCCGGAAATGCAGACCGCTGACGACGTCGAGCCCGCGGGCGAGTGCGAGCGCTATCTGCGCGCGCCATGCATCGGGCAATGCGTTGGAGAACAGGCCCACACCGATCAGGAAAATGTCCGGATCGAACTGCAATGCCGATTCCAGCGAGTCGAGCACCGGGATGCCGTGGCCGTATCCGAGTACCTCGCCCACGTCCTTTCCGGCACAACGGCTGTCGACGACGGCGACGCATTCGCTGTGGCGATAGCGCAGGTAAGAGGTCGCCACCTTGCTTGTCACAGGGCCGAAGCAGCCCTCGGCGAAGACGACGACGCGTTTGTTTCTCAGGTTCAACATCAGCGTGGCTCCATTTCTTCGATGAACATTCGTGACCGTCGCCGGCCGCGTCGTGTCGCGCCGGAGGGCGGTGATGCGAGAACGGATGCAACAGCAATGACACACGGGAATGTCGGCCGGCGCATATTCGTGCGGAATCGCGATACGTCTTCGATATCGGCCTCGACGTGTTGACGAGAGTAGGCGAGCGCGACGGATCGCAGCGCATTCGTGAGAACTTATTGCGGCCGGTAAATGTCAGCGATGGATCAAAAAATTGGTGTGCCGTCAAAGTTTCTTCGTCGGCGCGGTGCGGGCTTGCTCGATTCGTTGCTCGACTCCTAAGCTGAAGGTCACTACGGCAACAGGCCGGATTCGACTATCGGGAGAGGCGACGATGCGGGTATTTCAACCCCTGAAGATTCATTGGTGCGCGCCGCGCGGAGCGGGCAATACTAAGGCGTCCGAGCGGGACCTCGCGAATGAACTCGATCTCGACGGTCTGGTGGACTTTGCGCAGGAAGCGGAGGACATGCAGATCGATACGCTGCTGATGGGAATCGGTTTTCATCTGCCGGAGCCGTTGCCGCTGATCGGCGCACTCGCGCGCGAGACGCGCAGACTGTCGTTCATGCTGGCCTATCGCCCGGGACTGCTGCCGCCGACGCTATTCGCGCAGGCAGTCAATACGCTGTCGTGGATGTCGAACAAACGGATCTCGCTGAACATCGTCGCCGGCATTTCTCCGGAGGAACAGGCGTACTACGGCGACTATCTGGCGCACGACGCGCGCTACGAGCGCACGTCCGAATATCTCGGTGTGCTGCATCGGTTCTGGCGCGGCGAGACGCCGGTGTCGCATGAAGGCACCCACTACCGGTTCGACGGCGCGCGCCTCGGCCTGCCATTCAAGGACGGCGAGCGACCGCGAATCTATCTGAGCGGCGCGTCCGCGTTGGCCAAGCGCATCACCATCGAATCGGGGGACTGCTGGCTGCGTTACGGCGACACGCCGGAGGGCATCGCGGTCGCTGCTCGTGAGCCCCTGGAGGCCGGGCGCAGCGTCGGCATCCGCATGCACGTGCTGGCTCGCGAAACGCGGGAAGAGGCACATGCAGAAGTGGCCGCCATGATGGCGAACTCGGATGAAGCCCATCGTCAGCAGGTTCAGGCATTCGTGAAGACGTGCGATTCGGAGGCGGTGAAAAAGTCGTTCGATCTTGCCGAGCAGGCGTCCGGTGGCTGGTTGTCACCGATGCTGTGGACGGGCGCCGTCGCCTATCGCGGAGGCCCGGCCCTGTGTGTGGTGGGCAGCTACGACGAGGTCGCACGGTATCTGCTCGAATACAAGCAGGCCGGTGTCAGCGAATTCATCCTGTCCGGCTGGCCGACGCGTGGAGAGATGCGGCGATTCTGTCACCACGTGCTGCCCCTGATTCGCCAGTATGAAGCGCGGACGGCCGGGAGCGAAGACAAGGCAGCGCTCGTCATCTGATGATCACACGATGTTGCGCGACTGGCGCGGCTCGGCCGCACCAGATCGGAAAGCCGGTCAGGAATCTAAAATCAAGGATATAGATAAGTGATACGAAATGATGGATCAGAGGCGAGTGAAACGTGTGGTGTTCATCGGTCAGGACGGCGGCCAGGGTTCCGTCGCGACGTGAGCGCCTCGAGCATGGAGGTGGCGATTGATCGGTGAATCGCGCTCCGCTTCGCTGCGCTGGTTCGCGTCGGGACTGATGCTTGGATTGATCGCCGAGCAGACGGTGCTGTTTGCGGTGCCGCTTCTCATTTATCAGCGGACCGGAAGCCTCGCGTATTCGGGCATTGCATATGCAGTCGAATGGGTGCCGGCGTTGATCGCTTATCCGTTCGCCGGCTTGTTCGCGGACCGGCTCGGCGGCCGCCGGTTGTTCCGGTATGCAAATCGCGTCCGGATGACCTGCCTGACGATTGCCGTGGCAGCCTGCTTCGCGATGCCGTCGGCCACGATCATTGCGCTGATGGTCAACAGCGTCTTCCTGTCGCTGCTGATCGCGCCGGTGCGGATGTCGGTGGAAAAGACGGTGCCGATGCTAGCGGACGGCGGCAAGCTGTCGGATTTGCAGTCGTTGGTGCAGAACGTCGAATTGCTCGCGATGGCCCTCGGTCCAGCCCTTGCGGCGGGGCTGGCGCAATGGCTGGGTAAGCTCCCGCTCCTGCTCGTCGCGGCGGCCGGATTCGCGCTGGCCGCGTGGTGCTGGCGCGAACTTCCGGCGAGCCCGCGCGGCACCGCTCACGGTCGGGTCCGGCACGACCTGGTTCTGGGATGGCGATTGCTGATCGCGAACCGGCCGGTTGTGTTGCTTGCGTTGGTGAACTTCGCCATCAACCTCGCGTTTGCGATCGCGGCGAGCGCGAACGCATATCTCGTCACGGGCGTGTTCCGCGCATCCGACAGTGTATTCGGCTTGATGAACACTGGCGCGGGCGTGCTCGGGCTGCTGAACCTGTTGCTGATTCCGAAGCTGACCCGCAGTTGGAGCATCTATCGGCTCGGTGCAGGCGGCTTCGCGCTGATGTGCACCGGGCTCGTATGCATGGGATTGGCGCAGGGTGTCTGGGTTTATGTGATCGCGTTTCTCGGCGCGATGGCGGGGGCTGCTTGGTACAACGTGTTCAACCGGACATTGCGCGTACGTGCGATCGAGCGCGAGCACCTCGGCAAAGTGATCGGGCCGTTCTATCTGATCAACGGGCTCTCGTATCCGCTCGCGGGCGTGTTGACCGCGAGCGTGGGGCCGGTGCTAGGCATCCAGCACATCCTGTTGTTCATGGCCGTGATGCTCAGCGGTCCGGGCGCGTGGGTGCTGTGGGTGACGTCCCGATTGTTTCGCAAGCGGGTCGATGCGCCGCAGCCTGCGGACGAGGTGTGCGAGGGCGCGGAACCGCTGCCCGAGGCCGCCGATCGCGCGTGAGCGAGGTCGCGCGACGATACGATTGCCGATGTACGGAGGATGTCATGACTTCGAAAATCAGAATGGCCCGGCGGCGGCCGGATTTGCCGATCGAGACGGCGTCTCCGCACGCGGAATTCCATGAGTGCGGCGGGGTGCCTCTGCTCGACGAGACCGAACCTCGCCGGATGCGCGACGAATCCGGCGACGGTGGGGTAGTCTTCACGCCGGAGGATCCGGATACCGCCTCGAGCGTGTTGTTCTGAGCGTCGTGCCGGAAAGCTGCGAGGGAGCGATACCGTTCCGGTACGTGCGGGACGTTCGATTCGGGTGCGGGAAGCCGCGACATGCACCATCGGCGCTGCCGGCCCGTCGTCGCGAATGGTTTTATTTCCGGCCATGAGCAACGCGCTCCCGTCCGCCTGACTGCCATCAACCAGCTTCGTACATGGGCCGCGACGCGAATCGGCCCTACGTCAGCTATCTTCGCTCATCGTCAGGATGATCTTTCCTACGTTTACAGCAGACTCCATCCGTCGATGGGCGGCCGCGGCGTCTGCGAGCGGAAACACGCTGTCGACGACCGGCTCCAGACCCGCGCCTCCCGCAAAGCGGTCCAGCCAATGTTCGCGAAACCGCCGAACCATCGCGTGTTTCTCGCTCTGGTCGCGCGACTTCATCACCGTGCCGATGATTTGCAGATGACGGTACAGGATCTGTTCGAGGCTCACGCTGACGTCACCGCCGCCGCCGAGTATGCCGACCTGCACCAGCCGGCCGCCGTTTGCCAATGACGCGACGTTCCGGGAAAAATACGGTGCGCCCACGAAGTCGATGGCCACATCGACACCACGTTTGCCCGTCCTGCTTGCGACGACTTCCGAAAAGTCCTGCGTCTTGTAGTCGATCGCATGGTCCACACCCAGTTGAACGATCCGTTCCAGCTTTGAGGCTTCGGCCGTTGCGAAAATCGTCGCGCCGGTTGCATAGGCCAGCTGGACCGCTGCGGAACCCACCCCGCCCGCCGCTGCGTGGATCAGCACCGCATCGCCGCGCTGCAAGCGGCCCAGATGCAACAACGCTTCGTGCGCAGTGACGAACACTTCCGGTATGGCGGCCGCATGCACATAGTCGAGCGTTGCGGGAATGGGCATCGCCATTCTCCAGTCAATGCGCGCCCGTTCTGCGTAGGCGCCGCCGCCCACGACGCCCATGACACGATCACCGACCTTGTAACCCTGCACGGAAGGGCCTGTCTCGATCACCTCGCCGGCGATTTCGAGCCCCATGATCGTCGAGTCGCCGAAGTTCGGCCGGCCGTATCCGCCACGCCGATGGGTCAGATCGGCGCGATTCACACCCGCGGCATGGACGCGTACCAGTAGATCGTCGGGCCGAACCTCAGGAGCCGCGACCTCGGCCAGTTGGAGCACCTCGGCATCGCCGAATTCCTTGAATGTGATGGCTTTCATTTCAAACCTTCCTGCGTCGTAGATGCATTGCCGGCGAGATCGTCGGGCTGAGGATGGGCGCCGAGCGTTGCCTGCGCCGTGGCGGATGCGGAGATTGCGGCGGGAAACCCGGCATAGAACGCGAGGTGAGTGATTGCCGCTGACAACTCTTCACGGGTTACGCCGTTCGTCAACGCGCGGCGCAGGTGCGCCGGCAACTCGTCGAGATGGCCCCCCGCGATCAGCGCGGCAACAGTCACGAGGCTGCGGTCGCGCGGCGAGAGCGTCGGATCGCTCCAGATCCGCGGATAGAGCGTGTCGTCGACGAATGCCGAAAGCGTCGGCGTGAACGCACGCGCGGCTTCGCGCGGACTATCGAAATGCGTATCGGACATGGCGATCTCCTTTCAAGCCTGGCTGATGAACTTGTGTGTGAGGTAGTACTCGATGCCCTCGGTGCCGCCTTCCGAGCCGTGGCCGCTTTCCTTCATGCCGCCGAACGGCAGTTCGGTCGAGACGATGCGGTACTGGTTGATGCCGATCATGCCGGCTTCGAGACCGTCCGCTACATCGATGGCCGTCCGCGCACTGCTTGTGAACGCATAGGCAGAGAGCCCGTACGGCAACCGGTTCGCTTCGGCGAGGCCGTCGGCCAGGGCATCGAAGCGCATCAGCACCGCGATCGGGCCGAACGGCTCTTCGTGCATCACGCGCGCGTCCTTCGGTACGTCTGCGAGGACCGTCGGCTCGAAGAAATACCCTTCACCTTCGATGCGCTTTCCGCCGGCCAGAATCGTTGCGCCACGCTCGACCGCATCGGCGATGAGTTCCTCCATCTTGGCAAGCTGGCGCGGGTTCGCCAGCGGCCCGACCTGCGTGCCGGCATCCATGCCGTTCCCGACCTTGAGCGCGCTCGTCGCACGTACGAAGTGACCGACGAACTCGTCGTAGACTTCGCGTTGGATCAGGAAGCGCGTCGACGAGATGCAGACCTGGCCGGTGCCGCGAAAGCGATTCGCCGCGCCTTCGACCGCAGCCTTTTCGACGTCGGCATCGTTGAATACGAGGACGGGCCCGTGGCCGCCCAGCTCAAGCGTGATGGGTTTGACGCCTTCGGCTGCGCGCGCCGACAGCAGACGGCCGATCGGCACCGAGCCCGTGAACGTGACCTTCCGGATTACCGGGGAAGCGATCAGTTGCGTCGACACCTGGTCGGGCACGCCGAACACGACTTGAAGCACGCCCTTCGGCAAGCCGGCGTCGTCCAGTGCGCGTGCCAACGCGAGCGCCGTTGCGGGGCTTTCCTCGCCGGGTTTGATGATGACACTGCATCCGGCGGCGAGTGCGGCGGAGAGCTTGCGCGCCGGGGTGATCGCCGGAAAATTCCACGGCGTGAATGCGGCGACGGGCCCGATCGCCTGTTTCTTCACGAGCTGTTGCACGCCCGGACGGTTGGATGGCACCACGCGGCCGTCGATGCGACGCGCCTCTTCGGCGAACCATTCGAAATAGTCGGCGGCGCGCAGGACTTCGTCGCGGCTTTCTGCCAGCGGTTTCCCTTCCTCCAGCGTCATCACGGTAGCAATGTGCTCGGCGCGCTCGCGCATTAGTTCCGCCGCGCGCTTCAGAATGCGCGCACGTTCGGCCGGCACGGTGTTGCGCCAGACATCGAACGCCGGTACCGCAGCCTGGAGGGCGCGATCGAGGTCCGCTGCCGTCGCCAGTGGAACGCGCCCGATCTGGATTTGCGTGGCGGGATTGATCACGGGCGCCGTTTCGCGTTCGCTCGCGCCGATCCATTCCCCATTGATGAAGAGATGAAGCGCGTCGTATGTGATGTCCATGGTTTAGCCTTTATGGTTAGGATTGCGATTTGATGCGGGTTCGTCTAGAGCCGGATAGGGAGCCTGCGCTACGCCGTGTCTGGATCATCGACCATGGCGGACGGAGCTCAGGATTGAAACGTCTACGTTCCGACTGCCTGACTTCGGGACCAAGTCTAGGCGTGAAGCAGGCGGCAACTTAGATGGCCCGGCAAGAATGAATCTTGTCTCTGGAGGGAAAATCCGCCGCCAAAATGAAAGATGAATGAAAGGATGCAAAAAAAACGACACGACGCTGCTCGCTGACTGCACGAAACAGGTGCGGAACCTATGATCACAGACTCGCGCGGGCCGAAACGCAGCGATTCGACGAAAAATTCAAAGCGAGGGTGACTAATGGACAAGGTGCACACCATGTCGGTGTTTGTGAAAGTGGTCGAGATGGGCAGTTTCACGGCTGTCGCAAACCACCTCGATACGACGGTCGGCAACATTTCTCGAGCGGTATCTGTCCTCGAAGACAATCTCAACACGCGGTTGCTACAGCGCTCGACGCGACGGCTCGTCGTTACCGACGCGGGGCGACGTTTTTACGAACGCAGTGTTGCGATCCTCTCGGACATCGAACGGGCGGAAGCGGAAGCACGCGATGCGCTGCTGGAGCCGCGTGGTCTATTACGCGTGCATGCGGTGCCGGGATTGGGGCGCCAACTCGTTTCGCAAGCCGTGCTTGCCTATCGGAGCGCATATCCGGAAGTATCGGTCGATCTCATGCTGTCGCAGCGGATGCCGAATCTGCTCGAAGAGCAACTCGACGTGGCGATCGTGATCGCGCGCACGCTGCCCGACTCGGCGTACGTGAGCCAGAAGATCGGAACCAGTCATTGCATTCTCGCGGCGTCGCCCGACTATCTGGCACGGCATCCGGCTCCCGAGTGTGTGGAAGACCTCGTCGGTCACACATGTGTGCTTCTGAGCACGGTCGATTACGCGCCGGACGAATGGCATCTGCAAGGCAGAGCAGGCGAGGCGGTGTATCGTCCAACGGGATCGCACTTCAGTGTGAATGACATGGATGCGATGTCCACGGTACTGCGGGAGGGCGCGGGAATTGGATTGATCGCTGCCTTCTCGGCAATCGACGATCTGCGCAAAGGATCGCTCGTTCGCGTCCTGCCGGAATTTCACACCGCGCAGCGCAACGTATATGCGGTGTACTCGTCCCGTCAATTCGTCGACGCGAAAATCAAACGGTTCATCGATGTCCTGAAGGTGCAGGTAGGGGATCGGTTGAATGCGTATGCGGATGAGCTCGCGATCATGGTCGCATGATCCCCGTTGCGCTCGGCACGGTCGAGCGGGTATCCGATTGCTCACATCGCCTCGCTCAACCTCACGATCCTGATGACGCGCTTGGGGACGTGTATGCCCGTACGTGCATGCACATTTCTGTCGCGCCGCGGCAACGCCTGAGTGTGTGGAAGTGAATCGCACCCATCGGGTGTTTGCGTGCGCCGAACCCGTGTTCGACTGTGCATCGTCGTCATGGCACCGAACTGGCGGTCCGGTCTCTGCGGCATCGCCTCGAGCACCGCTTGGTGCTTCCCCCGCCGGATTTGTCCGTAATCGCTTGTTCCAGGATTGGGACGTGAGCAGCGACGCCGAATGCGCGTTGATGGAGCGTTCACATCGCTCCGTGAAGTAAGAGACGCCCGTACGCGCAGACAGTCGGCCAACGAGTTCTCGTAGACGCAGTCGTGCCCGGAATCATAAAATAGATTCGGCATGCAGATCATCGTGCCTATTTGATAGGCATCTTGAATGTCACTATTTTGATTTGTAGTCAATTACGAATAAGTTAATTGGATTCGTCCGAGTATTGTTTTGAAAATCCGTAGCCCCGCATAACAACGGTCGATAGGCTTCCATCCATGCAGGAGACAATGAGACGCATCCGATAACGCTTCATTAAATCCGCGTCGATTCGGTGCATCGCACTAAATTGGTGATTATTGTCATAAGCACCGAATGAGTGCGATAACCATACAAATAAATTACAAAATCAATAAAAAATGTTTCGTGAAGCCTCCTGACTCGTTATTCGAGCAAGTCCTCCAAACTTTGTATTCGGGCATCAAAAAAAGTTTGACGGCCAGATTTTTTCCTTGCTATCGTCTGCACCCAAGACGCACGGCCACGCTGCCATCGGGGTGTAGCGACGGTCCGATCGTCATGCGCGAACGTGCCTGTGTCGACGCAGCTGACAATTGCCTGAACGCTGGTGCGGGGTGGATGCCGGATAAGGCGGCTATCCCGTGGCGGTTGAAACGATTCCTTGAAATTGAATGAATTCGGATCCGAAATCGATGCTTTCGATTCGGATTGCAAATTGCATTAAAAATTAGATTTCGCGTTGAGGCGGCGACGGAACCGACCCGGTTCCTGGGCCGGCCATCATCGTGAAACTGGGCGATTCGCTTGGGGGATGGATAGTGGGCATGAAAGTCGAAAAGCATCTGATTGCTTCGAACAGCGGGCTTGCCACGCTCGGGCGTCCGCGGGAATTCGGCAAGAAGCAGCAGAATCCGGTGCGCCGTTTCGGCGGCATCGCAGTCGTTCTCCTGTTGCACGCAGTGCTGATCTACGCATTGCTCAACGGCCTCGCGACGAAAGTCGTGCAGGTGATCCAGCATCCAATCGAAACCCGCATCATCGAGCCGGTGAAACCGCCGCCCCCCCCGCCGATGCCGGTCG
>NZ_PQMX01000170.1:0-1210 GCF_004368385.1 Burkholderia sp. B10
TGACCTGCCCCCATCAATAGGGCCAATGGGCTTCTAGCAAAGTCCCTTTAAACCAACTCCTGGAAAGCGGCAGGAGTATCCGCGGTTGCCCGATGTTTCGCCGCAAACTCTGACGGCGCAAGGTAGTTCAGTGCGCTGTGCGGCCTTTGCTCGTTGTAGTCCTGACGCCATGCCGCGATGACTGCCCGAGCATGCGCGAGCGTCGTGAACCAGTGCTCGTTAAGGCATTCGTCGCGGAACTTGCCGTTGAACGATTCGATGTACGCATTCTGCGTTGGCTTGCCCGCCTGAATCAACTTCAGAGCGACGCCGTTCGCATACGCCCACTGGTCAAGCGCGCGGCTCGTAAATTCGGGGCCCTGGTCTGTTCGCACCGCCTTGGGATAGCCACGGAAGCGAGCTGCGCGGTCCAATGCCCGAGCGACATACAAACCTGAGATGCCATGGTCGACAACGATGTCGACAGCCTCTTTCGTGAAGTCGTCGACGACGGTCAGGCACTTCACGCGCCGGCCGTTGGAAAGCGCATCCATCACGAAATCGATTGACCACACCTCGTTGGGGGCGCCCGGCAATGCCAGTTGCTCGCGCTCAATCATTACGCCGTGGCGCTTGCGACGGCGCCGCACAGCCAGCCCTGCCTCACGGTACAGGCGATAGATGCGCTTGTGATTGGCGTGCGTGCCTTCGCGTTCTACTAGGGCGTGCAATCGGCGGTAGCCGAATCGACGACGTTCGTGTGCCAACTCCACCAGACGCGCCGCTAGCACCTCATTCTCGTGGTCTGGCTTCGCGTCGTAATGCAGCACGCTGCGAGAAAGCCCGACAAGCCGGCAGGCGCGGCGCTCGGAGATGTTGACCTTCCCCCGAATCGCCGATACTGCTTCGCGTTTGGCTTGCGGGCTCAGGGCTTTCCCTTGACGACGACCTTCAACGCTTCCATATCGAGCATTGCTTCGGCCAGCAGCTTCTTCAGCCGGGCATTCTCCACCTCGAGGTCCTTGAGCCGGCGCGCTTCCGAGACCTCCATGCCGCCGAACTTCGCACGCCAAGTGTAGAACGACGCATCACTGAACCCGTGCTTCCTGCACAGTTCCTTGACCGGCATACCGGCCTCGGCTTCCTTCAGAAACCCGATGATTTGCTGTTCCGTAAAGCGCTTCTTCATGTTCGTCTTCTTCTCCGAAAACGAACTTTACTAGACTCCGGC
>NZ_PQMX01000171.1:0-1208 GCF_004368385.1 Burkholderia sp. B10
CGTCGGTTGGCGCGTCAGTTCGTCGATGAGCACGGACTTCGTTCTGGATGCGCTCGAACAGGCGCTGTACGCGCGCCAACCGGGCGACGATGGGACCTTGATACACCACTCCGATAGGGGGGCTCAAGGCGGATTCAACTGGTCGTCGCAACATCTCCAGATTGGAGGTGTTGAATGGGACGACCACTGGGATGGGGCTCGGAACAAACGGGAAGGCCCGTCATGCGATCACCTGGCAGACCGGGTGTCAATCAACTCGATTCGAAGCGAGCATTCTGGAAGTGCATTGCACAAGGTATGGAGACCGAGGCCGCAGCGCTGGCGTGTAACGTATCGCAACCGCTGGGGCCGCGGTGGTTTCGTGAAGCGGGCGGCATGGCACCGATCGACCTGGCGCCACACTCTGGGCGTTATCTGTCATTTTCGGAGCGCGAAGAGATCGCGCTACTGTGGGCGCAGGATTGCAGTGTTCGTGAGATTTCGCGAAGGCTGCAACGGTCGCCGTCAACGATTTCACGCGAGTTACGCCGTAACGCAGCGACCCGCGGTGGTACTCTGGTGTATCGGGCAACGGTTGCCCAATGGAAAGCTGAACGCGCGGCCGAGCGTCCGAAGGCTTCGAAACTGGCAGAGAACGACCAGTTGAGGACATATGTGCAGGATCGCCTGGCTGGAACGGTCACTGACTTTCGGGGCAAGCCGATTCCCGGACCTAACGTTCCGTGGAAAGGACGAAGACAAGGACGTCGTGCGGACCGTCGCTGGGGCACTTGCTGGAGTCCGGAGCAAATCAGTCGGCGAATTCAGATTGACTATCCCGATGATCGATCTATGCGGATCTCCCACGAAGCCATCTATCAGGCACTCTACATTCAAGGCCGGGGCGCTTTGCGACGAGAGCTTACTGCTTGCCTGCGTTCGGGCCGCGCACTTCGCGTGCCGCGGGCCAGGACGCAACAGCGCGGAAAGCACTTCGTCACTCCGGAGGTTATGATCAGTGAACGCCCTGCAGAAATTGCTGATCGTGCTGTTCCAGGGCATTGGGAAGGCGACCTTGACCTGCCCCCTGCAAACAGGGCCGGCCGGAGTCTAGTAAAGTTCGTTTTCGGAGAAGAAGACGAACATGAAGAAGCGCTTTACGGAACAGCAAATCATCGGGTTTCTGAAGGAAGCCGAGGCCGGTATGCCGGTCAAGGAACTGTGCAGGA
>NZ_PQMX01000172.1:0-1167 GCF_004368385.1 Burkholderia sp. B10
GTATTTCCGCGAGAAGGTCCCGCTGCGCGAGATTGCGAGGCGCACGGGCCTGTCCCGGAACACGGTGCGCAGCTGGCTTCGGCAAACGGATGCCGTTGAGCCGAAGTACCCGAAGCGCGTCAGCCCGAGCGTCGTCGACGAGTGGGCCGCGCAACTGACGGGCTGGCTGCGGGCAGACAGTCATCGCCCGAAGCGTGACCGGCGCACGGCCCGGTTCATGTTCGAGGCCATCCGCGGCGAGGGCTACGCCGGCAGCTACGGCCGCGTCAGCGCCTTCGTGAGACGCTGGCACGAGGAGCAGGCTGAAGCACCGCGCAGGAAGGCCTATGTACCGCTGGCCTTCGAACCCGGCGAAGCATTCCAGTTTGACTGGAGCTGCGAATACGCCTTCATCGGCGGGTTGCGGCGACGCCTGGAGGTCGCCCACGTCAAGCTCAATGCCAGCCGGGCGTTCTGGCTGGTCGCCTATCCGACCCAGAGTCACGAGATGCTGTTCGATGCGCACGCCCGCGCATTCGCCGCGTTCGGCGGCGTGCCGCGCCGCGGCATCTACGACAACATGAAGACCGCCGTGGACAAGGTCGGCCGCGGCAAGGAGCGCGCGGTCAACGCCCGCTTCGAGGCAATGTGCGGCCATTACCTGTTCGAGCCGGAATTCTGCAACCGTGCCGCCGGCTGGGAGAAGGGCATCGTTGAGAAGAACGTGCAGGACCGGCGCCGCCAGATCTGGCACGAGGCTGCGCTACGACGCTGGGAAACGCTGGAGCTTCTGAACGAATGGGTCGCGGGCCAGTGTCGTCAGGCCTGGCAGATGCGGCACCCGCAGTGGCCCGAGCTGACGGTCGAGGACGTGCTGCAGGACGAGCGCACCAGGCTGATGCCCAATCCACGCCCGTTCGACGGCTATGTCGAGCAGACGCTGCGGGTGTCGTCGACCAGCCTCATCCACTTTCAGCGCAACCGCTACAGCGTGCCCACCGAGTATACGAACCAGCTGGTGAGCGTGCGCTGCTATCCGGCATATCTCAGCGTCGTCGCCGACGCCCAGGAGATCGCACGCCACGAACGCAGCTTCGAGCGGCACATGACCTTCTACGACTGGCGCCATTACATCACGCTGGTTGAGCGCAAACCCGGCGCGTTGCGCAACGGCGCTCCGTTCGTCAC
>NZ_PQMX01000173.1:0-1145 GCF_004368385.1 Burkholderia sp. B10
CTCGTCGGCGCGCTGGCCGATGGCCTGCGTGCGGCGGGCGTCGACGTCGTCGACGTCGGCATGGTGCCCACGCCGGTCGGCTATTTCGCGGCGAGCGTGCCGCTCGCGCTGAAGGGCGGCGAGCGCCGCGTCGATTCGTGCATCGTCGTCACCGGCAGCCACAACCCGCCCGACTACAACGGCTTCAAGATGGTGCTGCGCGGCGCGGCGATCTACGGCGAGCAGATCCAGGCGCTGTATCGCCGCATCGTCGACGAGCGCTACGACACCGGCAGCGGCTCGTACGAAGCATTCGACGTGGCCGATCAGTACATCGCGCGCATCGTCGGCGACGTGAAGCTCGCGCGTCCGCTGAAGCTCGTCGTCGATGCAGGCAACGGCGTCGCCGGCCCGCTCGCGACGCGTCTGTTCAAGGCGCTCGGCTGCGAGCTGGTCGAGCGCTTCACCGACATCGACGGCACGTTCCCGAACCACCACCCCGATCCCGCGCACCCGGAAAACCTGCAGGACGTGATCCAGGCGCTGAAGGACACCGACGCGGAACTCGGCTTCGCGTTCGACGGCGACGGCGACCGCCTGGGCGTCGTCACGAAGGACGGCCAGATCATCTACCCGGACCGCCAGCTGATGCTGTTCGCGGAGGAAGTGCTGTCGCGCAATCCGGGCGCGCAGATCATTTACGACGTGAAGTGCACGCGCCATCTCGCGCAGTGGGTGAAGGAGAAGGGCGGCGAGCCGCTGATGTGGAAGACGGGCCACTCGCTGGTGAAGGCGAAGCTGCGTGAGACGGGCGCACCGCTCGCAGGCGAGATGAGCGGCCACGTGTTCTTCAAGGATCGCTGGTACGGCTTCGACGACGGGCTGTACACGGGCGCGCGGCTGCTGGAGATTCTGGCGAAGACGGCCGATCCGAGCGCGGTGCTCAATGCGCTGCCGGACGCGATGAGCACGCCGGAACTGCAGCTCAAGCTGGAAGAGGGCGAGAACTTCCGTCTGATCGAGAAGCTGCAGAGCGAGGCGAAGTTCGACGGCGCGGACGAGGTCGTGACGATCGACGGGCTGCGCGTCGAGTATCCGGACGGCTTCGGCCTCGCGCGCTCGTCGAACACGACGCCGGTGGTCGTGCTGCGCTTCGAGGCGGAGAC
>NZ_PQMX01000174.1:0-1136 GCF_004368385.1 Burkholderia sp. B10
CCGGCCGGCGGCGTCTACGCGACGCAGCCCGCTGCGGCCGGCACGCGCAGCGCCAACGGCCAGGCGGCGAGCGCCATCGGCTGGCGCGAATTCTTCGCCGATCCGCGCCTGCAGCGGCTGATCGAGATCGCGCTGAACAACAACCGCGACCTGCGCGTCGCGGTGCTGAACATCGAGGCGTCGCGCGCGCAGTACCAGATCACGCGCGCAGGGCTGTTCCCGACCCTAGACGGCACCGGCTCCGGCAACATCCAGCGCTACCCCGCGGGCGTGTCGACGACGCGCCAGCCGCTCATCACGCGCACCTACAGCGTCGGGCTTTCCGCGTCCTGGGAGCTCGACCTGTTCGGCCGCGTGCAGAGCCTGAAGGATCAGGCGCTCGCGCAGTATCTGTCGACCTCGTATGCACGGCAGGCCACCGAGATCTCGCTCGTGTCGCAGGTCGCGGACCAGTATCTGACGTTGCTGTCGACCGAGGACCTGCTGAAGGTCACGGAGAACACGCTGAAGACCGCGCAGGCGTCGTACGACCTGACCAAGCTGCAGTTCGACAACGGTACGGGCTCGGAGCTCGATCTGCGTCAGGCGCAGACGGTCGTCGAGCAGGCGCTCGCGAACCAGCAGGCGCAGGCGCGTGCGCGGGCGCAGGCGGTGAATGCGCTGGTGCTGCTGATCGGCGAGCCGCTGCCTGACGATCTGCCGGCCGGCATGTCGCTCGACGCGCAGAACCTGCTCACCGACGTGCCGGCGGGCCTGCCGTCGGACCTGCTCACGCGTCGCCCCGACGTGATGCAGGCCGAGCAGACGCTGCTGGCCGCGAACGCGAACATCGGCGCGGCGCGCGCGGCGTTCTTCCCGCGCATCTCGCTGACGGCCGCGTTCGGCACCGCGAGCCCGACGCTCGGCGGGCTGTTCAAGGCCGGCACGGCGGCGTGGTCATTCGCGCCGCAACTGACGATGCCGATCTTCGAAGGCGGGCAGAACATCGCGAACCTGAACCTCGCGAACGTGCAGAAGCGCATCGAGATCGCGAACTACGAGAAGGCGATCCAGTCGGCGTTCCGCGAGGTGTCGGACGGTCTTGCCGCGCGCGGCACGTACGATCTGCAGATCGCCGCGCTCGAGCGCAACGAGCA
>NZ_PQMX01000175.1:0-1061 GCF_004368385.1 Burkholderia sp. B10
TCGGCGAACACGCGGCCCGGCGGCGTCAGGAACACGTCGCCTTCGCGCACGTCGGCAAAGCCCAGGTACTGCAGCACTTCGGCGATCGGGAACAGATCGTCGACCTCCAGATGCAGCGTGCGCGCGATTTCGGGCATGTCGGCGCGGCCGTGGTACGGCGCCATCGCGAGCGTTTCGATCAGACCGGCCATCAGGTTGGTCGACACCTGCGGCAGCCAGCTGCCGAGTTCGAGCCCCTTCTTGGTCGCCTCGCCGGTCTGGCGCGCGGTCATCTTCGCGTAGATGTCGTCGACCAGCTTGCGAAACTCAGGATCGAGCCGGTTGCGCGGATGCTTGAACGGCACCTTGATCTCGGCGATCACGCGCCCCGGATTCGACGACAGCACCAGAATCCGGTCGCACATGAACACCGCTTCCTCGATGTTGTGCGTGACGATCAGCACCGACTTGATCGGCATGCGGCCTTGCGTCCACAGGTCCAGCAGATCGGTACGCAATGTCTCGGCCGTCAGCACGTCGAGCGCGGAGAACGGCTCGTCCATCAGCAGGATCGTCGGATCGACGACGAGCGCGCGCGCGAAGCCCACGCGCTGACGCATGCCGCCCGACAGCTCGCGCGGGTACGCGTTCTCGAAGCCGTCCAGGCCGATCAGGTCGATCGCGGCCAGCGCGCGCTCGCGACGCTCGCGCGCGCCCACTCCGAGCGCTTCGAGGCCGGCTTCGACGTTCTGCAGCACGGTCAGCCACGGGAACAGCGCGAAGGTCTGGAACACCATCGCGACGCCCTCGGCCGGGCCGGTCAGCGGCTTGCCGAGATAGGTCACTTCGCCGCCGGTCGGCTCGATCAGCCCGGCGATGATCCGCAGCAACGTGGACTTGCCCGAGCCGGAACGGCCGAGCAGCCCGACGATTTCGCCTTCACGCAGCGACAGGTTCGCGTCGTCGAGCACGAGCAATTCGCCCTGCGTCTTGTTGAAGCCGCGGCTCACGTGGTCGACGCGCAGGATTTCGGCGCCGGGCCGCGGCGGCTGAAGCGGCTGGGACGTCTGGACGGGGGCGTT
>NZ_PQMX01000176.1:0-985 GCF_004368385.1 Burkholderia sp. B10
CGAAGGCAACCAGAAAGAGAGCAGCAAAAGCCGCAGGCAGTGAGGAGTTATCCACACCGGAATAGATGTACTACGCTGTCTCGGGGTGGGTCAGATTTAGATGAAAACGGTGGGTCAAGATTCGGTGAAAATCAACATTTTGGACTCCAACGGTTGCCCCTCGTCGGGCACTTTGGCCGTATGACTACGGTTGGCTATGTCGCCGGCAGATGCAAGCATCTGTAAAAACTCGCGCGTCTCGATGACCGATTTCGAGCGCTCATATGGGGTTGTCATCCGCCGCTCCGACAAGCAGTTGCTTTGTAACGTCGCAGTGCGATGCCACGCTGTTCAGCTCACACCACCGTTGCCACACGTAGTCTGCGTCTCTTGACCAGCCGGCCGCTCCAATGAGTTGGTAAATGCGCCCTGAGCAAGTCTTGCCGCGTAAGGTGTGACGGTCGAACGCGACGATTCTGGAACTGACGCGCCCCGTGTGGTCGCGCTCGTCTGCACCGACAAAGTGTCGCGCACCGTCCTCGGTCTCCAGAATTCTCCATCGCTTTAGCGAGACTTCGGGTTCGTCGGTCACGGACGCGATTGTCCAGATTGGCATGGAAATCTCCTTGTTCCCGGCGGGCTCTTAGCGGGCGTGCGAGCTTTCCCTCCGAGGCCGCTCCTCGAGCGGTTCTTCCATGCTAGTGGCAATTTTGTTGCGTTAGAGCGGAAAACATAGACTATTTTATCGGTGATTTTCGAGGACAGCTTATGCTTTATTTCGTACCGATGGGGCAGCTTATTGTTTACTGCGGAGAGGCTGACGGACGGTAGAGAAGCTGTTCGCGGACAGCTTATGCTTTATTCTGCGGGCAGGTTACGACGGATGAAATGCACAAGTCCCGCACCGCGCTTCGCTCGTTCGCTATGTTCGCGCCTGCGGCCACCGTATCGGCGCGCTGTCTGATTTGGGGCGCGACTGTTTCCACCGGTTAAACAGTCTCTGATA
>NZ_PQMX01000177.1:0-982 GCF_004368385.1 Burkholderia sp. B10
TGAACCGCACCGAATTTTGTGGAGGCTCGGATTCTTGAGAGAATCGAGCCATGAACAAGAAGGCAACCAAGTTTTCCCCGGAAGTCCGGGAGCGCGCAGTGCGTCTGGTACGTGAGCAGCGTAGCGAACATCCGTCGATGTGGGCGGCGGTCGAATCGATTGCGCCGATGATCGGCTGTACGCCGCAGACGCTGCTGGATTGGGTCAAGCGCGAGGAGATCGATCGTGGGGAACGTGATGGCGTGAGCACGGCCGAGCGTGAACGCATCAAGGCCCTGGAGCGTGAGGTCAAGGAACTGCGCCGTACCAACGAGATTCTCAAGCTGGCGAGCGCGTTTTTCGCCCAGGCGGAGCTCGACCGCCGATTCAAGTCCTGAAGGCCTTCGTTGATCAGCATCGCGACACCTTCGGGGTCGAGCCGATCTGCAAGGTATTGCGGATCGCCCCGTCGGGCTACCGACGCCATGCTGCGCAGCTTCGTGATCCGTCCAAACGCTGCGCTCGTGCCAAACGCGATGAGGTCCTGCAACCCGAGATCAAGCGTGTCTGGCGGGCCAACATGCAGGTCTACGGTGTGCCGAAGGTCTGGAAGCAGATGAACCGGGAGGGCATTGTGGTCGCACGCTGCACGGTCGGGCGGCTGATGAAGCTGCAGGGCTTGCGAGGCACAGTTCGCGGCAAGCGAGTTCGCACGACGAATCCCGATACGAGCGCCCCGCGCCCGCTGGACCGGGTCAACCGGCAGTTCAAGGCTGAGCGCCCAAATCAGCTCTGGGTGTCTGACTTCACCTATGTCTCGACATGGCAGGGTTGGCTGTACGTGGCGTTCGTGATCGACGTGTTTGCCCGTCGCATCGTCGGTTGGCGCGTCAGTTCGTCGATGAGCACGGACTTCGTTCTGGATGCGCTCGAACAGGCGCTGTACGCGCGCCAACCGGGCGACGATGGGACCTTGATACACCACTCCGATAGGGGGGCTCAA
>NZ_PQMX01000178.1:0-928 GCF_004368385.1 Burkholderia sp. B10
CCGAAGCCGAAGCGGAAGCCTAAGCCGATGCCGAAGCCGAAGCAGAAGCCGAAGCCGATGCCGATGCCGAAGCCGATGCCGAAGCCGATGCCGAAGCCGAAGCCCATGGCCGAAGTCCGAAGTCCGGCGCTCGATGCTCAACGCGCAACGCACGACGCGCGACGCACGAGTGCCGCGGTATGCCCGCGCTTCGGGCGCTTCGGGAAACGGGCCAGACGGCCAGACCGCGCACGCCATCGGCCCGCCCGCGCTATGGCTGCTCACGAAGCCTAAACCCGCCGTCGTGACCGACCGCGTGACCGCCCGCGCACCCGCCCGCCGAATCACCCGCCTTCCGGTGTCACAATGGCGGCCTCACGTTCCGTCACCGAGGAGATCGAAATGGCGCATGGCGAACACAAGTACCGCGTGGCAGTGGAGTGGACCGGCAACCGCGGCAGCGGCACGTCCGGGTATCGCGAATACGGCCGCGATCACGTGATTCGCGCGGGTTCGAAGCCCGACATTCCGGGCTCGTCCGATCCTGCGTTCCGCGGCGACGCGCAGCGCTGGAACCCTGAGGATCTGCTGGTGGCGTCGGCGTCGGCGTGCCACAAGCTCTGGTATCTGCATCTCTGCGCGGAGGCCGGCGTCCGCGTGCTCGCGTATCTCGACGACGCGCACGGAACGATGCTCGACGGCCCCGATCACGGTTGTTTCAGCGAAATCGTGCTGCATCCGCATGTGACGATCCGCGCGGGCGACGATCGCGAGCTGGCGGCGCGTCTGCATCACGATGCGCATGCGAAGTGCTATATCGCGAACTCGGTCGACTTTCCGATCCGCTGCGAACCGGTGATCGAGTCCGCGGCCGCGTAACGCGTAACGCGTAACGGCGGCGCGCGACACGGCAAGCCTGCCACCCGTGCCCGCCGACCTGCCCGCCATC
>NZ_PQMX01000179.1:0-922 GCF_004368385.1 Burkholderia sp. B10
TGATCGCGTCGGAAAACTACACGAGCCCGGCCGTGATGGCCGCACAGGGCTCGCAGCTCACGAACAAGTACGCGGAAGGTTATCCGGGCAAGCGCTACTACGGCGGCTGCGAGTACGTCGACGTGGTCGAGCAGCTGGCGATCGATCGCGTGAAGCAGCTGTTCGGCGCGGAAGCGGCGAACGTGCAGCCGAACTCGGGCTCGCAGGCGAACCAGGGCGTGTTCTTCGCGATGCTCAAGCCGGGCGACACGATCATGGGGATGAGCCTCGCGCACGGCGGGCACCTGACGCACGGCTCGCCGGTGAACATGTCGGGCAAGTGGTTCAACGTGGTGAGCTACGGGCTGAACGAAAACGAAGACATCGATTACGACGCGGCGGAAAAGCTCGCGCAGGAGCACAAGCCGAAGCTGATCGTCGCGGGCGCCTCGGCGTTCGCGCTGAAGATCGACTTCGCGCGTATGGCGCAGATCGCGAAGTCGGTCGGTGCGTACCTGATGGTGGACATGGCGCACTACGCTGGGCTGATCGCGGCGGGCGTGTATCCGAACCCGGTGCCGCACGCTGATTTCGTGACGACGACCACGCACAAGAGCCTGCGCGGCCCGCGCGGCGGCGTGATCCTGATGAAGGCGGAGTACGAGAAGCAGATCAACTCGGCGATCTTCCCGGGCATCCAGGGCGGCCCGCTGATGCACGTGATCGCGGCGAAGGCGGTGGCGTTCAAGGAAGCGCTGTCGCCGGAGTTCAAGGCGTATCAGCAAAAGGTGGTGGAGAACGCGCGGGTGCTGGCCGAGACGCTGGTGAAGCGCGGGCTGCGGATCGTGTCGGGCCGCACGGAAAGCCACGTGATGCTGGTGGACCTGCGAGCGAAGCACATCACGGGCAAGGCGGCGGAAGCGGCGCTGGGTGCGGCGCACAT